>DMIY01000058.1 GCA_003457075.1 Desulfotomaculum sp.
GAACCGTCCCCAATGGCGTAGCGGGCATAACTAAACAAGCAATACTACGCTGTAGTACTAAAGGAAAGTGAAATTAGAAGTGGACTTGCTCTACTCCTGTCGAAATCGTTACTTTAACAGTAAAAAGCACGACCGGATAAACAGCCGTGCATGTTCAAGACAGCTATTTTCAAAAATGTAAAAAATTATGCCTTTTAAGGTTATAGCCCGCAGTTGGTATTTATCCAGCGCACCGCCCTGTCAAGTCTTTCCAGGCATTTTTCTTTACCCAGCGTCACCATAATATCAAAAAGCCCCGGTCCCATGGTTTTGCCGGAAAGGGCGAGGCGTGTCGGATGAATCAGGGCGCCGCCCGGTACACCAAATTCTGTGATTAAATCGCGGTAAGCCTGCTCGACCGTTGAAAGATCAAAGGGGTGGGTTCCGGCCAGTGCTTCTCTTCCCCGTTCCAGCAACCCGGCCACGCCCGGTCTGGCAAAAAACTTCTTCACACCCTTTTCATCATAGGAGAAACCGTCCATAAAAAAATAGGATGAAGCATCGGCAAGTTCAACCAGGGTGTGCACCCGCGACCGGACCACTTCCACCACACTTCTGATATAGGAATAAGCCTGATCATCAACGGTGGTTTTTATAAAGCCATGTGCCTGAAAAAATGGCAGGACATCTTTTACTACTCTTTCCAGTTCAAACGTGTTCAGGTACCGGGCATTCAACCAGGTGAGCTTTTTAGTGTCGTAAATGGCAGCGTGCCTGGAAATTGCCTCCAGGGAAAAGGCGCTGGTTACTTCCTCTGCCGTCATCATTTCCCGTTCATCCCCGGGCGACCAACCGAGCAGGGCCAGGTAATTTACCAAGGCCTCAGGGAAGAACCCGTCAAAGAGGAACTCTTCCACTGCCGTAGCGCCGTGACGCTTGGAAAGTTTTGAGCGGTCCGGAGCCAGGATCATAGGTACGTGGGCAAAAACAGGAGGCCGGTAGCCAAGCGCCTGGTAGAGGAAGATTTGCTTGGGCGTATTGGAAAGGTGTTCCTCGGCACGGATAACGTGGGTGATCCGCATCAAGTTGTCGTCAACCACGCAGGCAAAATTATAAGTAGGAAGGCCATTTGATTTCATAATTATAAAATCATCCAGGGTTTTGTTTTCAAACTCAACGTCACCCTTGATCAAATCGTGTACCACGGTTACACCTTCTAAAGGAACCCTGACGCGTAAAGTTGGCCGTATTCCTCCTGCTTCCCGTTCCCGGCGGGCTTTATCGTCGAGATGACGGCACCGCCCGTCATAGCGCGGCATAAGCCCTTTTTGCCGCGCCTCTTCCCGCTGCAGGGCAAGCTCCTCAGGCGTGCAATAGCATTGATAAGCAGCGCCGTTTTCAAGCAGGCGGTACGCTTCGCTCCTGTATATGTCATTCCTTTCTGACTGGCGGTAAGGTCCGAACAACCCTCCTGTATCAGGTCCCTCATCCCAGTTAAGACCCAACCAGCGCAGGCTGCTCATGATGCCTGTCTCTGCTTCTTGAAGATTTCTTTCCAGGTCAGTATCCTCCAGCCGCAGGACAAAGACGCCGTTATGTTTCCTGGCAAACAGCCAGTTAAAAAGCGCTGTCCGGACCCCCCCGATATGCAGGCTGCCGGTGGGGCTGGGCGCAAAGCGAACACGAATCTGTGCCATGGTACAGCTCCTTTAAACTTATGTTTAGATACGCCCATAATTATATTACCCCGGCAGCGACTTGTAAAGAAACAACTCAAATTCGCTACGCAAAAGGCACGTACCTTTCAGCCGTTACACCCCTTCCAAAACCCCTTAATGCAAAAGTGAGGCTAAGTCTTGTTCTGGTGTGCTGATCAATTTTACGGCGAAATTCTCAACCAGTACTTTGAGGATATCGGGTGAAATAAATGCCGGCAGACTTGGTCCAAGCAAAATGTTTTTGATTCCCAGGTGGAAAAGCGTCAGAAGGATCGCCACCGCTTTCTGCTCAAACCAGGAAAGCACCAGTGAAAGCGGCAGATCGTTTACCCCGCAATCAAATGCTTTGGCCAGCGCAAAGGCAACTTGGATGGCAGAGTAAGCATCGTTGCACTGTCCCATATCCAGAAGGCGCGGTATACCGCCTATA
Source organism: Desulfotomaculum sp. (assembly GCA_003457075.1). Classification (GTDB taxonomy): domain Bacteria; phylum Bacillota; class Desulfotomaculia; order Desulfotomaculales; family Nap2-2B; genus UBA4053. The sequence continues at coordinate 2,128 of DMIY01000058.1, forward strand.
TCACCAAGTTTCTTGTCAAAGAAGCGGTACTTCCCACAGCCCAGCGTCAGGATCAGCGTATCCTTGGGAGTATTCTCCACGAACTGGGTGTAATAGCTGCGGGCTTGTTTTGCACCGTCGCAGCCGCCCACCAGAAAGAAGTGCTTTATTGTTCCGCTTTTGACCAACTCTACAACTTTATCTGCAACACTCAGTACAGCATTTCTGGCAAAGCCAACCATTATACTGCCATTGTCCTCATCTGAAGTGTAACCAGGTAAAGCAAAAGCCCTCTCGATAACCGGCCCAAATTCACCGTTTTGGACATGCGCAACTCCAGGCCAGCCGACCATCCCGGTAGTAAAGATATTTTCAGTGTAGGCCTTGGGATCCTGGATGCAGTTGGTGGTTATAAGTACTGCTCCAGGAAATTCGGCGAATTCCCTCCTCTGGTTTTGCCATGCCGTGCCATAGTGGCCGAACAGATGCTTGTATTTTTTCAATTCCGGGTACCCGTGGGCAGGCAGCATCTCCCCGTGGGTATATATATAAATGCCTTTCCCCTCGGTTTGTTTTAGGAGTTCCTCAATGTCTTTCAAATCGTGTCCCGATACTAAAATACATTTTCCCTGCTTATGCCCCAGAGGAACCTCCGTCGGCACAGGATGCCCGTAGGTCCCCGTATTTGCCAAATCCAGCAGTTCCATAGTGCGCAGGTTGATTTTACCACATTTAAACACCAAAGCAATCCAGTCGTTAAGATTTAGTTCCTTATTGGTTAGTGCTGCCAATCCCTCATGGATAAAGGCATAAATCTGATCGTCTTCCCGGCCTAGTATACAAGCGTGATCTGCATAGGCGGAAATACCCTTCATACCAAATACCAGTATCTGTTGCAAGGATTGGATGTTTAAAGGGGCATCGTGGTCGTTAACCATACCAACATCCTCACCTTGTTTGATCAAGCCGGCCATGTCGGCGGCCGGCTTGAAACCAGCAGCAGGTTCGTCAAAGTTAATCCTGCCGCCAGCCTTAGCCACCTTTTCTTTGAGTCTGTCTGTAAGCTCAACGCAGTGACCGATTAATTTTTGAAAACGGGTTGGATTAAAATTGACGTTGGTAAGTGTGGAAAAAAGCGCCTTGCAAGTGAATGTATTAACCTCCGGATCAATTATGCCAACCTTGCGGCCTTCCGTAGCATAAATGGACATCCCTTTGACAGCATGAAGCAATAGATCCTGAAGGGCTGCCACCTCCGGTTTTTTTCCGCAAACACCGGTTATAGTACAACCCGTGCCCTTCGCCGTTTGCTCACATTGATTACAGAACATCTTTCAATTCCTCCTTTTTTGTTTATTCAATCAACTCACTAAAAGTTACGGAATCCAGTTCGTCCAGCAATTTATCTTGTGCCTTTTAAGCAACCGGTGAACTTTACAAAGAGGTTTATTTGGTCAACTCCCCCCTTCCCTTAAAATGGTATTGATTACCAAAAGAGGTTGGTTGGGTAAAGAAAACACGTTTTTCCGCGGGTCTTTCGACTGTCTCTTCTACTGTCTGAAT
>DMIY01000118.1 GCA_003457075.1 Desulfotomaculum sp.
CATGATCATGAATTCCTGGATGTCTATGTTATTATCAGCATGTTTTCCTCCGTTTAATATGTTCATCATGGGCACGGGCATCTGCCTTGCCCCCACCCCTCCCAGGTACCGGTAAAGAGGCAGGCCCACCGATTGAGCGGCAGCCCTGGCCGCAGCCATGGACACCCCCAGGAAGGCGTTAGCCCCCAGTTTTCCCCTGGTAGGAGTGCCATCTAATTCCACCAGCAACTTATCCAGGCCTACCTGATCGGTGGCTTCAAGCCCGACAACTTCCGCTGCGATTACCTCGTTTACGTTCTCAACAGCCTTGCTTACCCCTTTTCCTAAAAACCGTCCGGGGTCATGATCACGCAATTCCACTGCCTCGCGGGTGCCGGTAGAAGCGCCGGAAGGCACGGCCGCCCGTCCTAAAGAACCGTCTTCCAGCACCACATCTACTTCCACGGTGGGATTTCCACGAGAATCCAGAATTTCACGGGCAAAAACCTCCATAATTGTGGTCATGTTTACACTCCTCTCTTTTTGCTTAGTAGATTCTCAAACTCAAAATGCTCATTATCCCCCTCACCCCAACCCTCTCCCCCCAGGGGAGAGGGAACTTACCGAGGCACTCCTTACCTTTCCTTGATCAAGGAATGCCCCGTCATCTCCGGCGGTTGAGGAATGCCTAAAAGACTCAATACTGTCGGCGCAATGTCCTCCAGCCGGCCGGGGCGCAGGACGGCATTTTTCAAGTTCCGGCTGATTAAAATAAAAGGAACCGGATTAGTGGTATGAGCAGTGTGCGGGTCCTTTCCCTCGTCCAGCATTTCCTCAGCATTGCCGTGGTCAGCAGTAATCAATATAGTTCCCCCTTTGGCCATCACTATGTTTACTACTTTCTCCAAGCAGAAGTCCACGGTTTCAATTGCTTTTTTTGCAGCCTTTAGATCCCCGGTATGTCCTACCATATCGGCATTGGCATAGTTCATGATGACCACCTGGTATTTACCGGCAGCCGACTGTTCCATAAAGGCGTCAGTAATTTCGACGGCACTCATTTCCGGCTTTTGATCGTAGGTAGCTACCTTTGGAGAAGGAATGAGCAGGCGATCCTCACCAGGATAGGGAGTTTCTACGCCGCCGTTAAAAAAGAGGGTAACGTGAGCGTATTTCTCGGTCTCTGCCAGTCTCAACTGCTTCAACCCGTGATAACTGAGCGTCCCGCCCAGCGTATTGGTCAGCAAGTGAGGCTTAAAGGCTGCCGGAGCATTAATGGTCTCGTCATAAAGAGTCATACAGACAAAATGCAAGCCCGTTCGCCTGACAGGGCGAATAAAACCGGCAAATTCCTGATCCACAAAAGCGTGTGTAATCTGCCTGGCTCTATCCGGCCGGAAATTATAAAATATGACGGCATCACCGTCTTCTACTTTAGCCACCGGCTGCCCTGCAGAATCGATGATCACCGCAGGTTGAACGAACTCATCAGTTTCACCCCGCTCATATGCTTCTTCTACTGCTTTCTCTGACGACAGGGCCTTTAACCCCTCTCCCGGAACCATTGCCAGGTACGCTCTTTTTGTACGGTCCCAACGGCTGTCCCTGTCCATGGCGTAATAACGTCCCATTATCGTAGCCGTACGGCCCAGGCTTAAAGCAGCAAATTTATTTTCCAGTTGCCGTATATATTCTATGGCATTGGCCGGAGGAACATCACGCCCGTCCAGGAAACAATGGACATAAACCTGTTGCAGAAAATGACTTTCGGCCAGCTCAAGCAGCGCAAACAGATGAGTAATATGACTGTGTACTCCACCGTCGGATAACAGGCCCATCAGGTGTAAGGCTGAATTATTGTTTTTTACATGGTTGACAGCAGCCAGAAGCTTATCATTCGTAAAGAAAGTGCCCTGCCGGATGGCCTTGTTAATACGGGTAAATTCCTGGTAAACAATTCGCCCGGCGCCAATATTCAAATGCCCTACTTCCGAGTTGCCCATTTGCCCTTCAGGCAATCCCACATCTTCACCGGATGTACTTAAAATAGTGTGGGGATATTCCATCAACAGGCGATCCATATTGGGTTTTTGCGCCTGGGCAATGGCGTTACCTTCAATCTCCGGACTTAAGCCCCAGCCGTCCAGAATAATCAATACCAGAGGTATGTTTTTAACATTCATAATCTGCAACTATTCCTGATCATAGCGGCGAAGGCATCTACTTGCAGGCTGGCTCCGCCTACCAGCGCTCCATCAATGTCGGGCTGGGCCATCAAGCCTGCAATATTATCGGGCTTAACGCTGCCGCCATATAAAATGCGCGCCTTTTGAGCCGCTTCCTGGCCGGCCTGGGCCGCCAGCCTGCTCCGGATGTAGTTGTTTACCTGCCGGGCATCCTGCGTTTCGGCGGTCCGGCCTGTGCCTATAGCCCACACAGGTTCGTAGGCAATCACAATTCCGGCCAGTTCGTTGGAGGTGATGCCGGCCAGAGAAAATTCAAGCTGTGTTCCCACAACTTTTTCGGTAATCCCGTTTTCCTTCTCCTCTAATCGCTCGCCGACACAAACAATTGGAATAAGGCCCGCGGCCAGCGCTGCCTTTACTTTCCTGTTAACCATCTGATCAGTTTCTCCGAAGTGCTGACGTCTTTCGGAATGTCCCAAAATTACGAAACTGCAGCCCACAGCTTTTAACATTGACGGCGAAACCTCACCGGTAAAGGCTCCTTCTTCTGCCCAGTACATGTTTTGCGCTCCCAAAGCAATATTGCTTCCCGCCAGTTCACGGACCACAGCCTCTAAGGAAACGAAGGAGGGACACACTACTATCTCTACTCCTGCAACATCTTCCAGTGCTGGCTTTAGCTTTTGAACAAATTCTATAGCCTCAGCAACTGTCTTGTACATCTTCCAGTTGCCTGCAATTAACGGTAAACGCATATTTCTTCCCCCTTTATCTATCAAGTAAAGCTGCTACACCAGGAAGCGCCTTCCCTTCCAAAAACTCCAGGGACGCCCCCCCGCCGGTAGAAATGTGAGACATTTTATCCGCTACACCGGCTTTTTCTACTGCCGATGCCGTATCTCCCCCACCGACAACAGTCGTGGCGCCGCTTTCGGCTAAAGCACGGGCCAGGGCAAAGGTGCCCACGGCAAAAGAAGTCATCTCAAATACACCCATCGGCCCGTTCCAGATCACCGTCTTAGCTTCTTTTACAACTTCACCGAAAATCTTACTAGTCTGCGGCCCAATATCTAAAGCCATCCATTCCACGGGAACTTCTCGTGCGGAAACAATCTTTTGCTGCGCGCCGGGGTCAGGGGCCAGGGTTACTACTAAATCCTCAGGCAACAAAAAACGTACTCCTTTATCTTTAATCTTTGCCATCAGTTGCCCGGCAAGCTCTACCTTGTCTTCTTCCAGCAGGGATTTACCCATTTCATACCCGAGAGCTTTTAAAAAAGTATTGGCCATACCCCCACCGATTAGCAGCGCATCTACTTTTTCCAAAAGGTTATCGATAACCCCAATTTTATCCGATACCTTGGCTCCACCCAGAATGGCTGTGAAAGGCCTTTCGGGATCAGTCAAGATTTTCCCCAGCATGCTCAATTCTTTTTCCATCAAAAATCCGGCCACCGCCGGCAAAAAATGAGCAACTCCCTCTGTTGAAGCATGAGCACGGTGGGCGGTTCCAAAAGCGTCATTAACGAAAACGTCAGCCAGTTCCGCCAACCAGCGGGCAAATCTTGCCTCGTTTTTTTCTTCTTCAGGGTAAAAGCGCACATTTTCCAGCAGCAGCACATCTGATGGCTGCATCCCGGCAATTGCTTCCCCGGGCTCTTTACCCACGCAGTCGTTTACCTTGTGCACCGGCTTACCCAGTAATTCTTCAAGCCGCCGGGCCACCGGATCAAGGCGATAGCGATCGTCTATCTTGCCCTTGGGACGGCCCAGGTGAGAAACCAAAATAACCAAAGCCTTCTGTTCAACCAGATAACAAATAGTGGGCAAAGAGGCTTTAAGGCGTGTATCATCAGCAACTTCCCCGTTGTGGTCTAAAGGCGCATTTAAATCTACCCGCACCAGCACCCGTTTACCGGCTACCGCTATGTCCCGTACCGATTTCTTAGCCATCGAAAATCATACTTCCCTCCTCCCTGTTTGTTAAGATTCTCTTCACCGCCGCTTTTATTCACCTGCTTCCTTTTAATTAGTATATCTTAGTGCGCCTGATTTATTTAATTGTGTCACTCTATTTTTTTATTCGCTGCAGACCGGGCAGTTCCCTTTTGGATTTGGTAAATCTTTATTCCTAATACCTGATCCTTTGCCGGACAGAATATATACCCAGTTCATCACGATATTTGGCTATCGTACGGCGAGATATCTTTATGCCCTGTTGACGAAAAATCCCGGCAATCTTTTGATCGTTTAAGGGTTTTAAGGGATTTTCCGCAGCCACAATTTCCCGCAGCGTTTTTTTAACACTTACTGCTGATGTCGTTTTACCATCGTCACCGGTCAGGCCGGAAGAAAAAAAGTATCTCATTTTGAATAGGCCCTGCGGTGTCTGGATGTATTTGTTGGAAGTGGTCCGGCTGACAGTGGACTCGTGGAGGCCTACTATTTCTGCAACCTGTTTCAGGTTAAGCGGCTTAAGATACTCCACTCCGCCATCCAGAAAGTCGCGCTGCAACTCTACCAGGCAACTGGTTACTTTATACAAAGTCAATCGACGTTGTTCAATGCTCCGGATCAGCCAGGCCGCAGCGGTTAGCTTGCCTTCTACGAAACGTCTGGTTTGAGGGTCACTTTCATGGTTGAGAAATGACCGGTATGCTGGACTAATATTAAGACGCGGCAAAATTACATCATTAGTTATAATCACGTAATCTTCCCCGATTTTTTTCAAAACAATATCCGGAACTATGTAACGAGTACTGCTGCCGGCACTATAGTTGCGCCCGGGCTTGGGATCCAGAGTCTTTATAAGATCAGCAATTCTTTGGATCTCTTTTTTGTCAACACTCAGTTGTTGAGCTGTTCGCCCAAGCTTGCCCCCGGCCAGATCCGGCAAATGATTTTGTATTACTTTGAACAGTAACTCATCTTTCATGCCCAACTGTTGGATCTGAATCAACAAACATTCCTGCAGGGTTCGGGCGCCTACACCCGGAGGATCGAAACCCTGGATGATTTTCAAAGTCTCATCCACCTTGTCCGGACCTACTTCTAAATAACCCGCAACTTCTTCTACTGATACCTGTAAATAACCATGCCCGTCAATATTACCGATCAAATATTCACCTATTAACCTTTGTTGATCGTCGCTGACAGTAAGATGCAACTGATTAAACAAATATTCTATTAGACTGGGACCCTGGCTGACGAGATTTTCATAGTTGTAAAATTCTGGCGGGGCCTCTCTTTCCCGCCGGGGCATGCCCATGTCGCTGCTATCATGAAAATATTCCTGCCAGTTTATATCGTACTCCCTGTTGGAGTCCTCTGAAACGGCCGTCTCCTGGATTAGCTCCTCCGACCCGGATGATTCTTCCCTTTCCTCGTCCAACTCCAACAGAGGATTCTCCTGAAGCTGTTGCTTTATATATTGATCCAACTCCAGGGTGGATAACTGCAACACCGTGATTGCCTGGCGCAACTCGGGAGTCATGATCAATTTTTGCACTTGTTCTATGTTAAGACCATAACCTACCTGCATTACGTATCGCTCTCCAATGTTTTTTTGTGCGCTATTTCCTCTAATTTACCCAGACGGTGTCTGACTCCTGACTTACCCACTTTAGGTTCGAGCAATTCACCTAATTCTTTCAGGCTTGCATCGGGATAGGCCAGGCGAGCTAAAGCCACCTGCCGGAGGGGAGGTGGCAATTTTCCAATTCCTATAGTCGAGGCAAGAAAACGAATCGTTTCCAATTGGTGCAGAGAGGCGTTTATCGTTTTACTCAAATTAGCCGTCTCGCAATTTACAAGCCGGTTTACCTGATTGCGCATATCTTTATAAACACGTATATTTTCCAGATTCAACAAGGCAGTATGAGCGCCCATAAGATTTAAACAATATGCAATCTGTTCCCCATCTTTAAGATAGATCACATAACCATTCTTGCGAACCACCAATCCTGGATGCAGATGAAATTTTTGCATCAAGCGGCAAATATCCTGCGCGTAAAGTTCGTTGCCGACAACCATCTCCAGATGATAGTTGCTCGCAGGATTGTTTACCGAGCCGCTGCTTAAAA
>DMIY01000151.1:0-1802 GCA_003457075.1 Desulfotomaculum sp.
TTTTGCGTTTAATCCCAGAACATTGTGATTATAGCCGCCCTCTAATACTGTGAAGACTTTTCCCTGACAGACACGCCCGGCGGACTGACTGATTATTTTTCCTGCTTCGGTGTAATCCTGGGTCGTCAAAAGGCGTCCCCAGTCAGACATGTGCCTGTCAAAGCCGGCGGAAACCCCGATTATGTCATAGTCTTTTTCGCTTTCCACAAAATCTTTGAGATCATTTAAAAAATCCTCCCTGGTCTTGCCTGTTACATGGTGGTAAATAACGTCTGATCTCCCGTGAAAAAAATTTTCGGTTCCGTCCCCGAAATGCAGGTCTATATCAACAATCAGCGCCTTTTTAATCACACTGCTTTTGATCAGCTTCTCAACCGCCACGGCGATGTTGTTAAAATAGCAAAAACCCCAGCATGAACCCGGGCTGGCGTGGTGCCCGGGAGGTCTGATCAGTCCAAACGCTTTTTCGCCGCCGGCAGCCAGTTCCGATGCCTTGATTGCCCCGCCGACAGCCAGTGAGGCAACTTCGAAAAGCTGCGGATTTCTTTTAAACCGTTCAAGGTGTTCTGTTTTGTGAACCAACAATATATCTGTCTCGCTTGCAGGTTCGGGTTGGACAAAAGGGTAGGCTTTGATTAACTCATCGTACATGCTGTCCAGCCTTCCGTAGGCCGCCGCCGGATCGCAAGCGTACACCTCCCTGTACCGCTCGTGAAATACCACCTGCATATGCGTTCAAGCCCCTTTCATGATTAGATTATCCTTTAGCTTATAGTATATAATAAAAACGTACAGGCAAGCAAATTAGACAAATATGGCGTGATAAACGTGTCCCAAAGTGTAGGTATTCAGTAAAACCGTCCAAAGGGCACGGTGCTGTCAATAGCGAACGACTTGCGAAGCGCCGGTAACAACAGCCGGCGAAGCGAGGGTAACCGGACAGCGGCGCGAAACCATCGGCTTTAGACGCCTTTGCAGCACCGCTAGTCCGGTCCGAAGCAAGCCGTGCTGCTGTCGGAGCGGAGCAACGGAGTGAGCGATGACAAAGCCGTGCCTATCGGACCCATAGCGTGAAAAACTTATTTTCAGAGTAGATAATAATGTCTAAGATGTCGTTTTGTTTAGAAGTAAGAAGCAGGTTAACTTTTTTACAAGAAGGGGACGCCTGTCTGCGTGCGGACACGCACAGGCAGGTGGTTGCTTTAGACGATAGTCTGATTCCTCACCCCTACGCCAAAAAGATACCGTTTTTATTTTGGCTTTTTGATCACTGCCGCAAGGTGCACTTGTGGGCAAGTAACCTGGTGGCCATTCACGCGGTCAAGCAAAGCGGGTTGGAATACCCACTCTTTTACGCCCTTTGGGACAGCACCCGCACGAAATTTGAGTTGTCCCTGGAGATGCTCAAGGACTTAAGGGCAGCCTTGCCGGAAAAGCTCCGGTTGTGGCTTGAGCTAAGGACCGCTGGTACTTCAACAAAGATTTTCTTTGGACCCTGGAGGGTTTATCCTACGACTGGGTGACCAAGGCCAAGCGGAACACTGTGCTCTACCGCTTGGAACGGGGTAAAAAAAAGACCGTTACGTACGGGTGAACGCCCGGCAGCTTTTAAGACAATACTACCCTTTCCTGGCGATAGGAAAAAAGGGTTTGGTTTCTCTGGCTATTCCGGGTCTTTTCCTGGCTTTTTCCAGGGAAGTGGAGACACCAAAAGGAAAGCGGAAAAGAAAGGTTTACCGGCCGGTAGCGGTAGTGGCCGTCCTCCGGTTAACCGAAGACAGCACTTCGGAAGTAAAAGAATT
>DMIY01000151.1:1841-6429 GCA_003457075.1 Desulfotomaculum sp.
GAACTGGGGCTGACCCAGTGCCATTCAACCAGTGAAAATACCATCCACGCCTATTTCACCCTGCTTTTCGTAGCAGAAACCCTGGTTCGTTTTGCCCAGTGGGAGCAGAATAAGGAGGGGGAGGCGGTTACGCATGGAGAAATTGTAAGGCACCTTTTCAGGAGTCGCTGTTGGGTGGAATTCCGTTCTTCACTATCAGGAAAGATTGTCCACCCTATAATGGATACCGGAGCTCAGCGTTTTCAAAGGCTGTGTGAAGCTTATTGGCCCAATCGAGCAGAAATGAGGTGGTTCGATGGTAACTTAAAATGGAATCAATTGCCATTAAGTGCATAAGTCATGACAGATACATAGGCGGGTTAGCCAAACAATCCCCTATATGTTTGCAGATCCCCAGTTCAGGCCATTGGCATATTGCGGTAGACATGCAAGGTTTGCGAGGAACCGTGCGGTCTTCCGCTCTGGTTCTTCCGGGGTCGCTTCCAACTATCAGAGAGATTCCGCGTATGGTTTCTTGTGGTTTCTTGGTCAACGATCCCGTCAACCTATGGACATTTAACACTGTCTATTCCTGGATATTATGTATTAGCAGTAACAGCCAGTGCTTTGCGGGGTAAAATCCCATCGCTAAATAATACTGGAGTTTTAACTGTCTGGTGTATTGAGATCCAGGGAGCAAAGGGGCAACTACAGCGTTTCGTTTTACCGTTGGGGGTTAACACTACAGCGTAGTATTGCTTGTTTNNCTTTTAAATTACGCTGTAGTGTTAACAATGAGGGCGAAAGGACCAGGAGTATAGAACAAGCCTGGGCGATGTCACGACAATTACAACCTGGGTTTGAGGATAGTTTTAACACTAAAATGAGGAGCCGGCTTTAAGACTGATCGGAGTGGAGATTGATGAAGCAATGTCTTCTGGATCCCGGTATTTCGATATGGCGGAATACTGGGAGTGGAAGGCTAACACGGAAAAACGGTAGAAGGAGGTGAATAGTGCCGATATCCTGGTAAATGCGGCTTAATACGGGGCGATCCTATCTGCCAGAGGGAATTTATACACAAAAATTGGACTTGACCACCCCTTCGTGGAATTTATTGAAGGATTTTAAAAAAATCTGTTGAAATTTACCTGCAGGAATACTGGGACGAAGGTATTAAAGCAGATGAGCTATGACATCCCAAAGATAGTTTTTGCTGTTTCACCCGTTATGCTCGAGCTTGGACGGCTGGTCCTGGAGAAAGAAATTCAAGACCTTTTGGCTCCCTATGCGCGTCAAAATATCATCCTGATCAACCGGCAGGGTGATCGTTTGCAATGCCGGGTAAACTCCAGGGCTACTTATCTGACAGGATCAAAACTCAAAAACTTTTTCATCGCCGATCAGTTTACTGATCTTTTTTTCATTACGCCAGTGGCGGAAGGTACCTTTTTAGTCCAGCCCTGTACAGAGCAAAAAACAAATGCAGAGTTTGAACAGTTAAGCATCTTCCCGGATCAGCCGGCAGGTTCTTTTAAAACTGAGTCCGGCAGCCCGGAGAAGAAGGTTAAATCTTCACAGGTAAAAGCTAAAAGCATTTCGTATAATGATATAAAGGCCCCGGATACGGGGAAAGACCTCTCTTCATGGAAAAAAACGGATCCTAAAACCAAGGTATTAAATACAGCGAATAAAACAAAAAAATCAAGTACAACCAAAATCAGCAAGCCTCCTTCGACCTCCAAGAAACCAGACAACCGGTTACCGGCGCCTGAAAAACTGCCGGTAACACACACAAATCTTATCCATGAAGAACCGGTAATAATTACCTTTTATCCTGATGAAGACTCTGTCATTTTATCATCTGCCGCAAACATAGCAAAAAAGCAGATTACACCAATGGAAGACCTTATTCTGCACCGGCATGCCCTGTTTTTATCGTTAAGTCCGGGCTTTGATCAGTTGCTCTCTTTATCTGTGGCGCGTAACATAGAGCCGCTGGATTATCAACTGGCAACGGTGCGTTATGTTTTAAAAAACTTGCGCGGGCGTGCTTTGCTGTGTGATGAGGTGGGCCTGGGGAAAACCATCGAAGCCTGCCTGGTGATGTTGGAATATATGTTACGCGGTCTGGTGCGGCGGGTGCTCGTGCTTGTTCCGCCTTCCCTTATTGAACAGTGGCAGCAGGAGTTGCAAAGCAAGTTTAACCTTGACTTTATTGCCAATGATAATGCTGAGTTTAAAACTCAGCAAGACCCCTGGAATAAATATGACCGGATCATTGCTTCGCTGGATACAGCCAAACGGGAACCCCACCGCATGCAGGTGCTGGCTTCTTCCTATGATCTGGTTATCGTTGATGAAGCGCACCACCTAAAAAATCATCTCACTCAGTCCTACCAACTGGTTAACCTGATCAAGAAAAAATATATACTTTTACTTACTGCTACGCCGGTAGAAAACAATCTGGAAGAGCTTTTCAACCTAATTACACTGCTTGCCCCGGGCCAACTAGAAACAGTTTCCTCATTCAAAAGAAAATATATCACCCGCGGCGATCCGCTAAAACCAAAGAACGCTCAGGCGTTAAAGCAGTTAGTGCGGGAAATAATGGTGCGCAACCGGCGTAGTGAAACGGGGGTCATCGTCAGCCGCCGCCGGGCAGAGATAGTGGAACTTGCGCTTTCTTCAGAAGAAATGGCTTTTTACCAGCATCTTTCCACCTTTGTGCGCGAACACTACACCAGCGGTAAGAGAGGAGCTGCCGGTGCAGTAAACCAGTTTACGCTAAAAACACTTCAAAGAGAAATAGGCAGCAGCATAGAAGCAGTAATCCCAACCTTGGAAAAAATAGCGGTTAATCCGGATTATACAGAACCGCAAAGGCGGTTATTCCATGCTCTGGCCGGACAGGCCCGTCATGTTCCGCACCGTAAAAAAGCGGAAGTATTACTGCAGCTTTTAACAAAAATACCTGATAAGGTAATCATTTTTACCAGTTTTATGCATACGCAGTCTTTTCTTGCCGGGCTATTACGCGATTACGGTTTTAATGTTGCCGAACTCCACGGCGGTATGCGCAGACAGCAGAAAGAAGAACAACTGCGCCTGTTTGCCGGTGACGCCAAGGCGCTGGTTTCTACAGAGACGGGCAGCGAAGGCCGTAACCTGCACTTTTGCCACGTGATGATTAATTATGACCTGCCCTGGAGTCCCATGCGCATTGAGCAGCGCATCGGCCGCATTCACCGCTTGGGTCAGAATGAAGACGTCTTGGTTTATAACCTGTCTGCGGCCGAAACGGTGGAAGCTTACATTTTGGAATTACTTGACGCTAAAATAAATATGTTCCAGCTAGTAGTAGGCGAACTGGATATGATTCTGGGGAATTTAAAAGAAAAGAAGGATTTCGAAGATATTATAATGGACATCTGGAGCCGGGCCGCAAGTGAAGAAGAACTGAAAGCCGGAATGGAAAAACTGGGTCAGCAACTAATGGTGGCTAAGGAACATTACCTGGCCGTAAAGGAACTGGACGACCGCTTGCTAAGGGAGTTGAGACCTGAAAATGGATAACCCGGGGGCCTTTAGCCTGGAGGAGTTTTGTCTGGCTTATTTAGTGCGTGCCGGAGCTGTAGTGGAAAAAGCTGGTCATGCTTTACTTGAGGTACTAGCGCCCGAAGAACTGTTTCCCTACTTTAATCATAATCACCTGTTTTTGGCTTTTGATTATGAGGTAGCCAGGGAAACGCCGGAAAGTATTTTTATAACTTACGGCAGCCAGTTGCTGGACACAATAATCCGGCTGGCTTCTTTTTACGGCCGTTATACTAAGCATTACTGGCCGGGCAACGTTCCTGCCTTTTTGCGCAACATGGAGCAGCCGGTAAAAAAAGCAATCGAATTTGTCCACTGCCGACCCCCCAGGCTGGATATGCAATGGGTTGCAGAACATGCTTTTTATGCTTTTTCCTTCCGTGCCGCTTATCATTCTTTTGAAAAAACAGACCAAATATTTTCCGTAGTGATAGACGGCTTCAATGGTTTGGTACAACAAAACTTTTTAAAACAATGGGAAAATATCGTGCCCGGTGAATCTCCTGGTTATGCTTGTCCTGGCGCCACGATTCTCCCTCTTGACACTATTTACCAAATCGCCTGCCGGGAGGTGGAAACTAAGGTGGTTGAAAAGGGCGCTTTATTGCGTCGTTTAACTCAGGCGGCAAAAAACCGCGAACTGGTCAAAATTAATTGTTATTACGAAGAAACAGCAAGAGAAATCCAGCAAAAAATGGATGGCGCCGATGAAGGGAAAGAAGCCCGCCTGGAAAAGCAACTGGCCGCTGTTATAGCCGATCAAGAGCGCCGGCAAAAAGATGCCGCCCGGCGGTATGAAGTGGAAGCCGAGGTGCGACTTGATCACCTGATCGTTTACCATATGCCATGTCTTCACGCCAAACTGGAAGTCCAGCACAAAAACCAGTATTTTTACCAGACTGTAGTTTATAATCCTTTAACGGCGCGAATAGAAGCGCCGGCATGCCCTTTATGCGGTAAACCGGCACACCGGCTGGTTCCTGCTGGCAAGGGGCAGTTGGCCTGCCTGGAA
>DMIY01000188.1 GCA_003457075.1 Desulfotomaculum sp.
GCTCCGCGCGGGGGCGAAAGTAAGGATCAGACTGGCTATCATTCCTGATTTCAACAATTCGAAGGAAGATTTTGAGGCCTACGCAGGCTATATAGACACCCTGCCGGGGAAGATAGTGGCGGTGGATATTCTACCTTTCCACAGCTATGCTGAAAATAAATACGCCTTATTAGGCAGGCTGAGTAATTACAAGTACAGGGATTTTAAGTCTTTATTCGGGGAGGATGTCGTCGACCTGTTAAAAGCCATTGCTCCGGTTGCCCGCGCTAATAAATTTGAATGCACTATCGGGGGTTTGTCGGGGGTTACCGCACAGAGCCTCTCTTAACAGAAATAGAATCGCTGATATTTTAATTGGTGATATTTTAATTAAAGAAAGGAATTTTAACGGTGGAGGGAACAACTGCCCTTAAAAATTCGGCCGTAATAAATTATGTGCCCGGAACACCGTCTTCTTGTTCAAAGTGTCTCTGGGGGCGCCAGGACTCCAGAGACATGTCCAAGGGTTACTGTATTTCTTACAAAACAAACGCAGATACTGTATGGGTAAGAAAGATCAAGGATTTTCAAAACTGTACCTGTGGGCGTTATGAATACGGAACGCCGAAGGTGGTCAGCAGCATGATGGGCCACTGCAGGGGTTGCCGTGTCTGTACATGCCCGTAACTCACTTACCAAAGAACGTCTTAGATCTGTAAAAGGAGTGTCTAGCTGTGGAAGATGTTACTGAGAAAAAAAATGTCCAATTTGGAATAGTGCCGGGAACAACTAAGCCGTGCTCAAAATGCAAGTGGGGGCGGAAAGATTCCAGGGACCAGATGAGTGGCTTTTGCGTCGGCTACAAGACAAGGGCAGGTACTCCTTGGGTAAGAAAGGTTAAAGATTTTAACAATACAACCTGCGGCAAGTATGAAGAAGGGGTGCCGGGCACGGTAGATTCCGTACCGCTGCCCGACGATGAACCGGTGAAAATTAATATCTGAGAATTGTTATCGTGTTTTAACAAACAGAAGAAAACTCCTGGATATTTTGGAGCCGTATTCCAAGGAATTTTTGGCTTTGATTTTAAAATTTATTATTTTATAATAATATTAAGCAGAGTATTTACCTGTGTATCATTTGTCTGTTGGCCTGTTAGAGAATTGAAAGGAGTTGAGGCGCCTTGCAGGAGCAGAGGAAATCAATCCAGATAAGTTTTAAGCCCGGAACTGCAAGCCCGTGTTCAAAATGCAAATGGGGGCAAAGAAACTCGCGGGATTTGACCAACGGTTTCTGCGGCGCCTACAAGACAAACTCAGGCACTCCCTGGGTGAGAAAGATCAAGGACTTTGAAAACACCACCTGCGGCCGTTACGAGGAAGGAATTCCCGAAGTAGTAAACGTTCCTTTGCCGGGCGAGCAGCTCTGCGGGTGATAGAAATTTAGAAAAGGGCCGGTTCGGCCCCTGATTTAAAAAGGATTTAATAAGCAAAGGATTGCCGCGGCAATCCTTTCCGCTTTTTTTTATTAAAAACTTGAATCAGATTTTAATATTATCGCCAGTACCGCGTGTCTTCATCCATGATATCGTCCTCTTTAAACCGAAGGTCGTCATCCTCCGCTAGACATACCTTAATTGGCGCTTGCCACACCTGAGTACCTTTGCCCCTGTTCCTCTAACGAGCTTTTCTCCATGCCGTTATTTTAAATTGGCCTCATTATTCAAAATCCTCGACGAATGTACGGTTGGCAACATCTAGGGCTTGACAGATTAAATAACATTCAAGCCTCAGTTTTTTGTTGTTAAATATACAAATTTATTGTAGCTATTTTGACTTAACCGGCCGGTTAAATTATTTATTATGTAGATCAGGGGGCGGGACTTCAACAGTAATTACAGAACCGGGCACACCAAAGAATACGGCCGATTAAGAATTTCATATCCAAGCATTATGGCAGAAAATGTAAAAGGATTAGCGCTCCGCTTAGTATTAGGGTTTCAATTATCTAAATTAATTTAAAATACTAAAAAGTCGGGAGGTGAATGCTTTATGGCATCCTGTGCAGAGTGCA
This sequence comes from Desulfotomaculum sp., assembly GCA_003457075.1. Taxonomy (GTDB): domain Bacteria; phylum Bacillota; class Desulfotomaculia; order Desulfotomaculales; family Nap2-2B; genus UBA4053. Next base: position 2,053 of record DMIY01000188.1, read on the forward strand.
AATCATTTTTTTCTGTTCCCGAGAATGCCGATGATTTTGCGCCGGGGAAAGGAGACTGCGTCAGGGAAGTAAAGGATGAAAAAGGCAAGTACTGGCTCTCCAAGCCTGTAATGGGCGATATGGAAACAAGCAAATGTCCGTTTTTCGCTGAGAAAGTATAGTTTTACAAACTAATATTTAAATAAGGAGGTTAACGATATCCATGGCAACTAGACATAAGCCAATTGAGTATAAGGGAAAAACTATTGATTTTCCTTATGAGAACCCCGCCGAGGAAGCTATCGAAGACGAATATCTCCACGAGAGCCTGGCCAAGCCGACCACCGAAAGGACGAAGAGGCTGAAGGCGAGGTGCCGTTGGAAGCACACAGCGGCCGGCGAGTTTGTGGAAAGCAGCGTCAGGGCGGGCATGGAGCGGATGCGCTACTGGACCGAAGGGCATAAAGCATCCGATGGAAACAAAGAAGTAATCAGAAGGGCCATCTGCCTGCAGACATTTTTAGAGAAGTGCACAGTAATATTGCAGGAAGACGAGAAGATTATCGGCTACCATGCCGAAGAGCCGACAATGGTCCCCCTGTATCCGGAGCTTTCCTTCCTGGCCACCCAGGATTACATTCAGAACACAAGGTATGCCCCGCAGCCGATTGAAGAAGCAAAGGAAATCAACGAATACTGGAAGAAGCACTCGCTGCTGTCCAAGTGCATGCCCTACTTTGAGCCTTATGAACTTGAACGGATGTACCGGTGGGCCTCAATGGAAGCGCCGGCCTTTGCCACGGGCTTCAACAGCATTGTTCCTCCCTACGAGACTGTCGCTGAAGACGGGCTGTTAAAGAGGATTGAACTCGCCCAGGCAAACATTGACAAAGCCAGGGCCGAACTGGCCGCCCCTTACTGGAACGCTCCGGAGAGGCTGCCGCTGCTGGAAAAAATCGATGTCTGGAATTCCATGATCATTGCCGACAAGGCCGTGATCAGCTGGGCAAGGCGCCATGGCAGGCTGTGCAAGATTGTCGCCGAAAGCTTTGAAACCGACCCCAAGAGGAAAGAAGAGCTGCTGGAGATGGCCGAGATCAGCCACCGGATACCGGCCGAACCCTGCCAGGGGCTGTGGGACGTCATGCAGATGAAGTGGTATGTCTACATGCTCTGCCACGCCATCGAGCGCTACGCCAGCGGTTTTGCCCAAAAAGAGGATAAACTCTGCTGGCCCTATTACAAGGCCAGCGTAATCGATAAAACCTTCCAGCCCATGACCCACAAGGATGCCGTCGAGCTGTTCGAGTGCGAGCGGCTGAAGTGCTCCGAGCACGGCGCCGGCAAGTCACGGGTTAACCGGGAAATCTTTCCCGGCTCCAACGACCTCTTTATCCTGACCATCGGCGGGCTGAACAGAGACGGCACGGACGGCTGCAACGACTGTACCGACGCCATTCTGGAAGCCGCCCGGAACATCCGGACGACCGAGCCTTCAATCATGTTCCGCTGGAACCCCAAAGGCCGCTTAAAGACCAAGCGCCTAGTCTTCGAGTGCGTCAGGGACGGCTTGGGCTTCCCGTCGATTAAGCACGACGAGTTAAACGCCCACCAGATGCTTTATTACGCAAGATTCAGCCAGAACAACAACGGGGCGACCCCCGAAGAAGCCCACGACTGGTGCAACGTTCTGTGCATGTCTCCCGGACTGGTCGGCCGCAGAAAGACCCAGAAGACCAGGTCGGAGGGCGGCGGCTCGATCTTCCCGGCCAAGATCTTGGAGATCACCTTAAACGACGGCTACGACTGGAGTTACTCCGATACCCAGCTGGGTCCGCATACCGGCGACCCCAGGTCTTTCGACAGCTTCGAAAAGCTCTGGGAAGCCTTCAGGGTACAGTACGAGTACACAGTGAGCATATCCATCAGGGCTAAGGACGTTTCCCGCTACTGGGAAGCCAGGTTCCTGCAGCTGCCCTTCGTCTCCAGCATTGACGACGGCTGCATGGAACTCGGCAGAGACGCCTGCGATCTCTCAGAGCAGCCCAACGGCTGGCACAATCCAATCACCACCGTGGTGGCCGCCAACTCGCTGGTCGCCATCAAGAAGCTAATTTACGACGACAAGAAATATACGATGGACCAGATGCTTGACGCACTTTACGCCAACTGGGAAGGCTTCGAGGAAATACGGCGCGATTTTGTCAACGCTCCCAAGTGGGGCAACGACGACGACTATGCCGACGGCGTCATCAAGAAGTTCTACGAGGACATAATCGCCGGCGAGATGAGGAAGATCACCAACTACTCCGGCGGCCCGATCATGCCTGTCGGCCAGGCGGTAGGCCTCTANNCCTGCTCAACCAGCGCCTGTCCGTGCCGATCATGAGGAGCAGGCACGGCTTCAAGATCTGGCTCGCCTACATGAACACATGGCACGATCTGAACATCGACCACGTCCAGTTCAACTGCGTGAGCAACGCCGAGCTGAAGGCGGCGCAGAGGGAGCCTGAAAA
>DMIY01000136.1 GCA_003457075.1 Desulfotomaculum sp.
GGCTTATCTGTTTCCGTCCCTTTTTTGGTCCGGAACCACGGGCTGGTTTTCAGCCTGATAGTGATCATGGTTGAATTACCCGGAGCTTTATGATATTTTTAGATGTAAACTGGGGAGAATCGGGGTGGTGCCGTGTTCGGTACCCGCGTGGTAGTTGCAGATAGCGATCTGAGCTTCCGTCGTAAACTCAAGGATATCTTGAATCATGCCGGGTATCTGGTTACCGGAGAGCCGGCCAGGGGTAAGGAAACACTGCAAATGGTGTTTCAAATAGAGCCTGACCTGGTGGTATTGGAATCCAGGTTGCCTGGAAGTGAAGGAATAGATGTAGCCGGGATCATAGGAGAACACATGGTGGCGCCGGTGGTGCTTACTGTGGATGGGCGCCGGCAGGATTTGGGAGAACTGGTCAGAAAAACAGGTGTTTATGGTATACTGGCCAAGCCGCTTCAAGAAATGAGTGTGTTGCCGGTTCTGGAGACGGCTATTGTTTGCTTTGAGCAGGTGGTTAAACTGCAAAAGCAGGTTAATGAATTGCGCAAGAAACTGGAAGCGCGCAGGCTGGTGGAACAGGCGAAGGGATTGCTCATGGAAAGCAAGGGTTTAACTGAACAACAGGCGTATAAATATTTACAGCGGTTGAGCATGGATCAATGTTTACCCATTGCAAAAGTTGCCAGACAGGTGGTTCTTTCCCTGCAGGGATAAGGTCTTAAGGGGTTTTTGCAGCAGCCTTTTGGTAATCAGGTGCAAAAAGAGGCGGAAAATGGATGGGCTTGTATACAGTATTCTTGGGCAGCAGGCGTTGCATTTAGTTTATAATCTGGTATAATCTTTGTCAGATATTCTAAGATATTGTTTTGTTGAGGGCAAAGACGTCCTTAGTTCAGTCTTTTTGTCGAGGCTGAGTAAGGGCGTTTTTTGTGTTCTTGAAACGCTGTATTTTTGTGCTTTTCTAAGGGGGGAGAGACGTGAGGTTTACTTATACGAAAGAGGATGTTTTAGAAAAAGCCCGTGAAGATAATGTACAGTTTATCCGTCTTCAGTTTACCGATGTTTTGGGTACCTTTAAAAATATTGCCGTGACTGTAGATGAATTGGCCAGGGCCTTAAATGGTGATATCTTCTTTGATAGCTCAGTTATTGAAGGTTCTGTGCGCAACATGATAACAGACATTTACCTGTTGCCGGACCCTGCAACTTTTGTAATTTTCCCCTGGCGGCCGCGTGAAGGGGCGGTGGCCAGGCTGATCTGTGATGTACTAACGCCGGAGGGGCAGCCTTTTGGCGCTTGTTCCCGGCAGGCGCTAAAAGGAGTCATACAAAGCGCCGGGAAGATGGGTTTTACGCTCCGGGCAGGGGTAGGGATTGATTTTTTCCTTTTCCATCTGGATCAACAGGGCAAGCCGACAATAATTACACACGACCAGGCCGGGTATTGCGATCTGAGCCCTGTAGACTTAGGTGAAAATGCCCGCCGGGATATGGTGCTTACCTTGCAGGAAATGGGATTTGACGTGTCTTCTTCGCACCATGAGATTGCTCCCGGCCAGCATCAAATATTTCTTAAGGAAGATAGTACTCTTTCCATGGCTGATAACATTGTTACCTTTAAGTTTGTGGTGCGAACCATTGCCCAACGGCATGGGTTGTATGCTTCCTTTATGCCTAAACCTTTTGCGCAGGTCAACGGGTCGGGAATGCACCTGCATTTGTCCCTGTGGCGCGAAGAACAGAACATCCTGGCTGATCCTGCAGAACCGTTTAGCTTGAGCAGGGTGACAGAACATTTTATTGCCGGGTTGATTAATCATGCACCTGCCTTAGCGGCGATTACCAACCCGCTGGTAAACAGTTATAAGCGCCTGGTGTCCGGTGAACTGGCGCCGTCTCTGGCAGGCTGGTCTTTGCAGAACAGGAACACCATGATTCGTATTCCTGCCCAGCGGGAAGAAGGGACGCAGGTAATTGTGCGCAGCCCCGATCCTGCCGCCAATCCTTACCTGTCAATTGCTGCCTGCCTGGCAGCCGGGCTGGACGGGATTGCCTGTCAGTTAGACGCTCCGCCGGCGCTGGATGAGTGTACCCTGGATTTTACGGATAGACAAGCATCTTCCTGTCCTCAAAGGCTGCCGCGAAACCTGGGTGAAGCTCTGTTTGCGCTGGAGGACGATCAGGCAATTCGCTCTGCTTTGGGCGGTTACCTTTGCGATTGCTTTTTAAGGGCTAAGAAGAATGAATGGGAACGTTATCAGGCCCAGGTACACCAATGGGAACTGGATGAATACCTGGCAAACTTTTAGTTGAAAAAAACTTTTCCGGTGTCTTAAGAACCGGTAACCGGCTTTGTGTTTCGGGAGGGATGCCTGGCGAGAATTTTATTTTTGTAGGGAGCAGGAAAGTATAGAGAAAGACCCTTAAGCTGTTTTGCTTGGTGGGTAATGTTTTTTATCAGGAGGATGGAATAATGAGCTTTAGCAAAGGTATTAACGCCAGCGCGGCTACTCTTACCCGGCTGCGCACTGGTGAGAGCAGGTGCCCGTACAGCGGTATGTGCGTTACCTGTCTTGACGGATGTGTGGGTTTGTGTGAGATTGGCAAATCGGCCATCCGGGGTAAGGAAGTGCTTTATCCTCAACCCTTTGGTAAAACCACATCGGCGTCCCAAAAGGAATACCCTGTAGATTATTCCCACTTTAATATAATGGGTACGGCGGTAGGGGCCAACGGTATTGAGCCCGATCCGGACAAGGCCATTTTCCCGGCGGTCAACCTGGAAACTTCTGTTGGCGCAGGTGGTGGCTTAAAGCTGGATCTCCCGATTGTGGTGGCTGCTATGGGTTCTACCAATGTGGCTGCAAATAACTGGGAACATCTGGCTGCCGGTTCGGCCGTTACCGGAGTCGGTATTGCTATTGGTGAAAATGTTTGCGCTATGGACCCGGAGGTTGAGATTAAAAATGGCCGGGTGGTAAATTCTCCCAATCTTTCGCGGCGAGTAAAAGATTTTCAGAACTGGTACAGAGGCAAGGGTTTTATTGCCGTGCAAGCAAATGTGGAGGATACCAGACTGGGTGTTCAGGAATATGCCATTGAGAAATTAAACGTAGAAGCGGTAGAACTAAAATGGGGACAGGGCGCCAAGAATATCGGCGGAGAGGTAAAGTTGAACACTTTGGAGCGGGCACTGCAATTGAAAAACCGCGGTTATATTGTTTTGCCGGACCCGGAAGATGCAAAGGTACAGGCAGCGTTTAAAGCAGGCGCTTTTTCCGAGTTTGAACGGCATTCCCGGATAGGGATGGTGGAATACGAGTCCTTTATGGTTCGTGTTGAGGAATTGCGTAAGGCCGGAGCCAGGTACGTTTTCTTGAAGACGGGCGCCTATCGTCCTGCCGATCTGGCACGGGCAGTGAAGTATGCTTCCGATGCCCGGCTGGATTTATTGACTGTGGATGGCGCTGGCGGGGGTACGGGCATGAGTCCCTGGCGGATGATGAATGAATGGGGGATCCCGACAGTTTATATCCAGGCTTTGCTGGTGAAATATTTGGATAAACTGTCTGCTAAGGGGGCGTATGTTCCTCCCGTGGCCATTGCCGGTGGGTTTACCCTGGAAGATCATATGTTTAAAGGTCTGGCTATTGGCTCTCCTTATGTTAAGGCTATTGGTATGGCCCGCTCGGCCTTAGCCAGCGCCATGGTGGGTAAAACGGTAGGCGAAGCCATCAGGGAAGGCAAGGCGCCCAGCGAGTACAAAAAATATGGCGACACGCTGGAGAAGATATTCATTGCTGCCGGTGATCTAAAGGAGATGTTGGGGGCTGAGTCCTTTGCCAGGCTCCCGGTGGGCGCCATTGGTGTTTATGCTTACTTCGAGCGGCTGGCCCAGGGTTTGCGCCAGTTTATGTGTGGCGCACGTAAGTTTGCCATGCAGTATATTACCCGCGACGACGTAGTTTCCCTGACCAGGGAAGCCGCTGAAATATCCGGCATTTCTTATGTTATGGATGCTGATGCACGCGAAGTAGAAGAAATTTTGGGCTAATCGTTGAAAAGGGTATTGCTTTAAATAGAAACTGAGGTTATAATAAAGCCATCTTAAGTGGATATATTAGATACGACGACGTATCTGATTGTTTTTAAAGGCAATGATGCCCTCAACAAGTCTTGTTTGACTTGAGACGCGGGGGCATTTTTTCTTACCCTGGTTAATAAAAGTTCTTTGCAGTGCGTGAGGAGGATTTTCTTTTGTGGCTGAAAGCCGGATTGTGCTGGTAGATAGTGATGCGGTATTTAGAAAAAATATCAAGGCCATGCTTACCAGGCTGGGTTACTGGGTGGTGGGAGAAACTGGCGATGGACTGGGCGCTTTAAAACTGGTAAGGAGCCGGCAGCCGGATATGTTGATCATTGAGGCGGAAGTACCAGGGATGAGTGGCCTGGAAGTGGCGCGGATTGTCCATGAAGATAAGCTGGCTCCAGTAGTGGTGCTGGCCTGTTCTGGCGCCCCCGGTCTTCTGGAGAAAGCTAAAGGGGCACGGGTGGCTGCGTTACTGGTGAAACCTGTGGATGAAGCAAGCCTTTTGCCGGCGGTAGAGCTTGCTCTGACCAACTACCAGGAAATTATTTCTTTGGAGAGCCAGGTCAAAGAGCTCAAAGAAGCATTGGAAACCCGCAAGCTTGTTGAACAGGCAAAAGGAATTTTGATGGAAACCATAGGCATTACCGAAGCAGAGGCGTTCAAGCGCATGCAAAGACAGAGTATGAACAGGCGTATCTCCATGCGTCAGGTAGCTGAAGCCATCATCCTGACCCAGAACTTAAGGGTATGACGTTTATTTTATAGAAGCAATTAAATAACGAACCGGCATCTGGTACTAAGATGTACCATATTCTGCAGGCAATGGCGCCTTTCAAGAGGAGGGTAACCCCCTCTTGAAAGGTGTTTTTTATTCAGCGGTCAGCATGTAGAACATAATTATGTTTATGTGCTCTGTGGTTAAATTTTAATTTAAAATGCTCTAAGGAGAGGGTGGTTGTTTATGGATGCGGCAAGGAAAAACGAGATTCTGGCCAGAGCCAGGGAACAGGGGGTTAAGTTTGTCCGGCTTCAGTTTACCGATATTATGGGGGTCTTAAAGAATGTTGCCATTACTGTGGAGCAACTGGAAAAGGCCCTGGATGGGGAGTTGATGTTTGACGGGTCTTCTATTCACGGCTTTGTCCGCATAGAAGAATCGGATATGTATTTGCGTCCCGATCCCGATACTTTTGTCATTTTCCCCTGGCGGCCCAGGGACGGAGCCGTAGCACGATTGATCTGCGATATTTATAATCCTGACGGGACGCCTTTTGAGGGATGTGCGCGCAACATTTTAAAAAAGGCAATTGCCCGGGCCGGTGAAATGGACTTTACCATGCAGGTGGGGCCGGAGTGTGAATTCTTCCTTTTCTATACGGATGAAGAGGGATACCCTACCCTTAAAACCCATGACCGGGCAGGTTATTTTGATTTAAGCCCGGTGGATATGGGTGAAAACGCCCGGCGTTCAATGGTGCTTACCCTGGAAGAAATGGGTTTTGAAATTGAGGCCTCGCATCATGAGGTGGCTCCCGGACAGCACGAAATTGACTTTATGTATTCAAATGCCCTGGATGTGGCGGATAAAATAGTCACCTTTAAATTTGTGGTGCGTACTATTGCTCAACGTCACGGCCTGCACGCCACGTTCATGCCCAAGCCGGTCTACGGCATTAACGGCAGTGGTATGCACATGCATCAGTCGTTATTCCGGAATGAGGACAATGCCTTTTATAATCCCAGCGACCCGGAGGGGTTAAGTGACATAGCACGATGGTACATCGGCGGCCTGCTTAAACACTCCCGTGCCCTGGCCGCAGTAACCAGCCCTACGGTAAATTCATATAAACGGCTGGTGCCGGGTTTCGAAGCGCCGGTATATATTTCCTGGGCGGAACGCAACAGGAGCCCTCTAATTCGGGTACCGGCCAAGCGTGGCATGTCCACGCGGGTGGAATTAAGGTGCCCGGATCCTTCCTGTAACCCTTACCTGGCCGTTGCAGCCTGTCTTGTTGCCGGGCTTGACGGGATCGAGAAACGCATTCAGCCACCACTGCCGTGCAATCTTAATATTTACGAATTGACGCCTGTCCAACGGCAGGAGTTAGGTATTGGCAGCCTGCCGGCCAGCCTGGAGGAGGCGCTCGGGGAACTTGCCGCCAATGAAGTGATCAGGGATGCCCTGGGCGGGCACATTTATGAGCGCTTCATGGAAGCCAAGCAAAAAGAATGGGATGCTTACCGGACCCAGGTATATTCCTGGGAAATTGAACAATACCTAAGCAAGTTTTAAATTTTTTAGCCGGGAAATTCCGGCTATCAGATTTTCCATCCTCAGTGCCCTTTTGGCCAGCATTTTTAAGGTTGGTGAAAGGGCATTTTTTTCGTAGATATTACACTAAAGATGCGCTACTGAATTAAATTGAGTTGATAGTCATATTGCAAAATGAAAATTGTCAACATAAATTGCAAATTTATGTTGACAAAAAAAATTGCCCTTCGCGTCAATTAAACCTTTTTTCCAAAAGGAAATCTACCGGTGTTTGTCTAATAACTTGCTTTGGCGAAAAAGCTCCCTTGTGTTTTATTGATCCGGTTCTAAGGATTAAAGCCGGGGGGTTGAAAGCAATGATTACGTACATTACTGCTGAGAGGATGGTTTGGGTAATGAAGCAGAGGTTTTTTTATTGCCCGAAGTGCGGCAGTTCGCTGGAATACAGGTACTACGGAGAACGCCGGCGCCTTACGTGCGTTAAGTGTGGCTACATTTTTTACGAAAACCCGGTTGTGGGTGTGGCTGCCATTGTGCTGGATGAGCGGCAGCGGATTTTGCTGGGCAGGCGGCGTACCAACTACCGCGGACTGTGGTGTATCCCATGCGGGTACGTAGAGTACGATGAAGACGTTTACGCTGCAGTGGTGCGTGAATTTAAAGAAGAAACCGGCTTGGATATTTTGGTAGATAGGGTTTTTGCCGTGCAGTCCAACTTTCACGATCCTGAACAAAGTACTGTAGGAATCTGGTTTACGGCACAGGTAACGGGTGGTGAGATGCAAGCCGGCGACGACCTGGATGAGTTGGCTTTTTTTGAGCTGACCAAACTGCCGCAGCTTGCCTTTCCAACTGACCGGGTGGTACTCAACCAATTATTGGAGAGGCAAAAGGTTAATTTATTTTGTTAAAAACCACTTTCTTTTTTCAAAAAGTATGCTATAATACTGCTTGACTTTAAAAATCAAATTAAACGGTACAGTGCAGTACCATTTAGGGGCAACGGGGCCTTCATAAAACAGGTTATGGATTACCTTAAACCTGTGAGAGGGTCTTTTTTTGTAAACTTTGCCTTCGATAAAAGGGAGAGGTGTATGTGTCGCAGTTAGATGCTGTTGAGGTACGCAAGCTAGCCGAAGAACTGGGGGTAAAGTTTATCCGCCTGCAGTTTACCGACATCTTTGGCGTATTAAAAAATGTCTCCATTACAGTGGAACAGTTGGACAAGGCGTTAGGCGGAGAATTAATGTTTGATGGTTCTTCTATTGAGGGGTTTGTGCGGATCGAGGAGTCCGACATGTATCTGCGGCCGGACCCTTCTACTTTTGTTGTTTTTCCTTGGCGGCCGCGAGAGGGAGCAGTAGCCCGGCTGATTTGTGATATTTATACTGCTGATGGCGAGCCTTTTCCTGGCGACCCCCGTTATGTGTTAAAAAGAGCGGTCAACGAAGCAAAGGAAATGGGCTTTACAATGAACGTGGGCCCGGAAGCGGAATTTTTCCTGTTCCACGTAGACAATGAAGGACGTCCCACTACCGTTACCCACGACCGGGCCGGCTACTTTGATTTAACTCCTGTGGACCTGGGGGAAGATGCCCGGAGGGACATGGTATTGACCCTGGAAG
>DMIY01000187.1 GCA_003457075.1 Desulfotomaculum sp.
AAGCCAGCCTAAAGCAGTCATTGCTAGTTCTCTACTCTACCTAGAATTAAGGTGGTCGGTAAATATATTGGTAGCCTAACTCATTTTACTTAAGTCTGCTACTAAAAGAAACGAATTTATTATATTCCTTAACAGGCCAAGGCGATTGTGACGAATCGCGTCATCTTCCGCCATTACCATAACAGCGTCAAAAAAACTATCGACCGGCTGCTTAAGTCCTGCCATTTTAATCAGTGCCCCCTGGTAATCCCGGTCCTTCAACCTGTCCTGAACTTCTTTTGTTGTTTCTATCAACTGACGATACAAAGCCTGCTCGGCAGGATGCTGCAATAATGAAACGTTAACAGCGGTGGAATAATGTTTTTGCGATATTTTATACGCCCGGTGAAAAGCAACAAGCAGATCATCAACAGCCGGCTCCTTGCGGAAATTATCTAAAGCCGCGGCCCTCTGCCAGGTTCCGTAAATATCGTCTATGTTAACCGCCAGAACGGCATCACATACAGCGTAAAAAATACCGCGCTCGCTAAAAATATTTCGTATCCGCTGGCAGAAAAACTCTTCCAGATCACTCAGGAGTTGCTCTTCTGTCGATTCCAGCTTTGCTTTTCCCGAAAAACCCCGGTACGCCCTGATGATCATCTCACGTAAAGAAATAACCAGCTTCTTTTCCAGGATCACGTGACAAATACCCAGGGCATGGCGTCTTAAAGCATAAGGATCCTGGGATCCGGTCGGCTGGATGCCAATGGCGAAATAACCAGCCAGAGTATCCAGTTTATCCGCCAGGCTTAAAATACAGCCGGGTAATGTAACCGGTAACTCATCCCCTGAAAAACGCGGCAGGTAGTGCTCAGCGATAGCCCGGGCCACGACTTCCTCCTCCCCCTGACACAGTGCGTATTCCCGTCCCATAATTCCCTGCAGTTCCGGAAATTCATACACCATGCTGGAAGTCAAGTCGGCTTTAGCCAGATATGCCGCACGTAAGGTAGAAGCCATGGTCTTTTCATCCGCGCCCAGCATACCGGCCAGAGAAGAAGCCAGGGAAGTTATCCGTTCTGCTTTTTCGTATAATGTACCCAGATTTTCCTGCCATACTATTCTCTTAAGAGCGTCCACGCGGGAAGATAGCGGGGTATTCAGATCCTCCTTCCAGAAAAAAGCAGCATCGGCCAGGCGGGCACGCAGCACCCTCTCGAAGCCAAAGCGGATAAGTTCATTATCACCGGTATTTGAGACGGCAATAAATCGCGCCAGCAGCGAACTATCCGGGCCAAAGACAGGAAAATAACGCTGATGTCCGCGCATAGTGGTGATCAAAACTTCCCGGGGCAGATTTAAGTATTTTTGATCGAAACTTCCGGTTAAAGCAACAGGATATTCAACCAGGTTGGCCACCTGGTCAAGCAACTCCTGATCTGGCTCCACCTTTCCCCCTTCTCCGGCAGCAAGTTCCTGCACCTGTCGCCAGATTACCTGCCGCCGCTCCGGGAGGTCAATCAACACATAAGCCCGGCGCATTTTCTCAAAATAATCGGCAGGGCTTTTTATATTTATAGGAGTCTTGCTTAAAAAACGATGGCCGTATGTTGTCCGCCCGGCCACAAGACCAGCAGCGGAGATGGGAATAACCTGTTCTCCATACAGCGCCAGCAACCAGCGAACGGGGCGGGCAAAACGCATCTCTCCCTCACCCCAACGCATTAACTTTGGAAAGTGCAAATCGCTTATTAATGCAGGGCAAATTTCACGCAAAACATCCTCCACAGGTTGCCCTTTCTGTTTGATTACAGCAAAAACATATTCTACCGGGCCCACCTGTTTGACTACCAGATCTCTTACATCCACTCCCTGACTCTTGGCAAACCCATAAACAGCACGGGTAAATTTCCGTTCGGCGTCAAAAGCCACTTTGGCCGCCGGTCCCTTGATTTCCCGTACTATTGGTTTCTGAACAGGCGTTAATTCTTCTATATACAACACCAGGCGGCGAGGCGTACCATAAGTGTGAACCGCTTTACAGGACAGTCTCTGCTCTTTTAACCTTTGCTCCGCCAGTCCCTTGAGTTGTTCTAAGGCAGGCCCAATGAAACTGGCAGGCATTTCTTCCACACCAACCTCCAGTAAGAAATCTTTGTTCGTTGTTATCGACCCCCTTTTGTCAAACACACAAAGGAAAACCCAATTTCTCCCGTTCCGCTATATAACCCTGGGCACAGGATCGGGCCAGGTTGCGCACTCTATGGATAAATGCCGTGCGTTCAGTAACACTGAGCGCTCCGCGGGCGTCCAGCAGGTTAAAAGCATGAGAACACTTTAACACGTAATCGTAGGCTGGCAAGATAAGACCTTTCTCCACCACTCGCCTGGCTTCCTGTTCGTACATCTCGAACAACTTGAAAAGCATTTCCAGATCAGCTTCTTCAAAGTTATAAAAAGAATATTCCACCTCGCCCCGGTGGTGAACATCACCATACGTAACCCCGTTCACCCATTCGATGTCGAAGATGTTATCTTTTTTCTGGAGGAACATGGCCAGCCGTTCCAGGCCGTAGGTGATCTCCACCGGGACGGGCCTGCACTCACAGCCACCACACTGCTGAAAATATGTAAACTGGGTTATCTCCATGCCATCCAGCCATACTTCCCAGCCCAAACCCCATGCCCCTAAGGTGGGAGATTCCCAATTATCCTCTACAAACCGGACATCGTGCCGGTCAGTTTCAATGCCGATGGCTTTCAAGCTCTCCAGATATACATCCACCACATCAGAAGGGGAAGGTTTTAAGATCACCTGATACTGGTAATAATGTTGCAGGCGGTTGGGGTTCTCTCCATACCTGCCGTCAGTAGGCCTGCGGGAAGGCTCTACATAGGCCGCGCGCCATGGTTCCGGTCCCAGCACGCGTAAGAATGTAGCCGGATTCATGGTCCCTGCTCCTTTTTCCAGATCATATCCCTGTTGAATAATGCAGTTTTGGGTTGCCCAAAAATGATTCAGGGCCAGGATGAGATCTTGAAAGTTCACGCCGTTTTATCCCTCCATAATTTAAACCTCCCGCCCGGTAAAAAACAATCTGATGATGAATAATGATAACTAACTGGCGGAAGGCAACCTGCTTTTTTTAAAAGTTAAAAAATATATACATACCCTGGATAACTCATAATTTACCAAAGTTAAATACAAAAGTCAATTATTTTGGGGGCCGGGCCGGTCAATTTCTAAAGAATAATGCCTGGCCACAGCCATCGCAGCACCAATGGTTGCCAGCAGGACCAGCTTTCTGCTGGCCATAATTCCTAACACGCCTGCTGCTCCCCATACCGCCGGTACTTCAAATAGCGTTTCGCCGCCACGTTTTAGCTTCAGACGCACTTCCTTTCCTTTTTCATAAAACTCCTTAATCTGTTCTACCAACTCTTGAGCACTGTCCTGGATTCTTTCATTAAATTTCCTGTTCTTTTCCTCCAGGTCAATTAACGCCTGTATTACATCTTCTTCCGCTTTCTCCAAAGCCTCTTTAGCTTCTTTATAGCTTATTCCCACCCTGGCTCTTAACATATCAATTTTTTCCAGTTTATTGATCACAGAACTTATCCCTCCTGTCCCTTTTCTTCTTTTTCCCTCAACCGGAGGATTTTATGCATTATTTAGTGTTGCGCTTGACCCTCCAAGCATTTCTATGAATCTCTCCGTCTTGCATTGGTACCCCAGGTAGTATTCTATATGAGCCTTAAGTAATGTACGCAACTCCCGCCGGGTTCCGGCATCTACCTTCAACTGTTCCAACTTCGACAGTTCCCAAACCAGCATGAGTTTAAGTATTTCTACCGTTCCCCGGTTACAGCGGATAAAACTGTCTGGGGGCTTATTCCTCGCACAATCCATACACAAGATACCACCCGCTGCCGGAGAAAATCCAACCTCTCTTCCTATCAGAGAACGGTGACAACTTGCACAAGAATGCAAAACGGGCTTATACCCTGCAAGGGTAACCAGCTTGAGGGCAAAAGCACGGGCTACCAGTTCCGCATCATTCTTCCCTAACTGGCGCAGAGTCTCTAAAAGAAGCCTGAACACGATTTCGCTGGCTTCACCTTCTATTGTCGAGTTTTCAACCAGTTCAACCACATAACTGGCATAACAAAGCCTGCTTAATTCTATCAGCAACTCCGGGAAGGCCTCCAGTCCTTCACACTGGCTTACCGAGTCTATCTCCCGTCCCTGATGCAAAAGAAAGCGGGAAAAGCACAAGGGTTGCACCGCTCCTCTTTTACGACTGGTGGTTTTACGCGCGCCGTAGGCCATGACCCGCATTTTTCCGTATTCCTGCGAAAACAAAACAAGCAACTGATCGACATCGCGGTTATTTATGGCCCTCAAGACAACGGCGTCAGTCTTATAAAGCTTCACTTCCCGTAAAGCCCCCATTCTGAATTCTGAGTGCTAATAATGTCAACCGTGACATGTAAGCTGTATAGTTATCATATATTTTAAATGATATTCCCGGAAATATAAAGGCAGGTATAAAAAAATTGCTCCAGGGATCTTGAACAGGCTGAAGAAGTTTTTTTCCGGATAATATTTTAATCAAGAGGAAACAATAAATTTAAGGTAACTACTTTAGGTACCTTATTTTCAACTTTACGTCGAACATGGTGTTGCCAATTGATTCCTTTGCGATGGTTGACATTGCCGGTAATAATACTCCTGGCCTGTTCCGGTTGGCCTGACGGGACTACTGCCGGCATTAAAAGACATAATTGCAGTTCTCCAACCGGCATTATTACGCCTGCTGACCGGCCGGTTACCAACAAAGCCGTGGACTATTATCTAATCGGTAAAGATAACCCCTCTGAATTCTACGATATATGCCTTCTGGTGGATACTTTTAACCTTTCCCTGACCGTATTTTCTAAAGGGGAAGCTGTTCGCAAATATCCTGTGGCGGCAGGCCGGCCGGGTTCTGAAACGCCTGTCGGCGTGTGGAAAATAATTAATAAATCGGACATCCCTGCTCCCGGAACCGGCGCCCGCTGGATGGAATTAAATATACCCGGTGGAACTTATGGCATTCATGGAACAGATAATCCCTGGTCTATAGGCAGTTATGCCAGCGGCGGATGTATTCGCCTGCAAAATGCCCATGTAGAGGAAATCTATCCCTGGGTTTCCATCGGCGCCTGCGTAATTATTGCCGGCAATCCCTTTGGTCGCTTCGGGGAAGATTACCCCCTGTTGAGTCAGGGAAATTGCAGTTCTGCAGTATGGGAAGTACAGTATACGCTAAAGCGCCTGGGTTTTTATCAGGGCGAAATAGACGGCATTTTTGGAGCGGGCACAGCTCAAGCTGTAAGCGATTTTCGACGAAAAAAGGGACTGCCGGAGGGTTTTTATGTAGACGAGGAGGTTTACCATCTGTTGGGTCTTTAGAATACACTTTTCACCTTGGATATTTTCGCACTTGACGAAGCTTGTTTCTTTCACCCCGCCCTCTGGCGGGTTTATCTTTAGTTAGTTGGAAGGGAAAAGAGATTTCTGGTCGAATAACTTATTTTGGCGAAATATTAAATTGGGAAAGGGATTGGCTATGGAAAAAATTCAACTTTATTTTCGAGAAACACGTCCTCAGTTTTTGATTTTAACGTTGGTTTGCGTTCTGGTAGGCGCCGCCACCGCCTATTGGAAGACGGGGAGCATCAATATTTTCTATCTGATCATCATTTTGATCGGCGCTCTTTCAGCTCACGCTTCCGTAAACATATTAAATGACTATTTTGATTTTAAAAGCGGGCTTGACACATGCACCATAGTTACACCTTTTAGCGGGGGCAGCGGTATCCTGCCGGGCAAGCAAATGACGCTTTCATCTGCACTGGTCTTTGGGATTCTGACCTTTGCGTTAACGGCTCTGGTTGGTGTATGCTTTTTAGTTGTCCGCGGGTGGGCTTTATTGTTTGTAGGTTTGCCGGGGCTTCTTCTGGTCGGGTTTTATACCCAGTATATAACGCGATTCCCCTTGCTGTGTTTACTTGCCCCCGGGATTGGTTTCGGGCCCTGTATGATCCTGGGTACCTACTTTGCGTTGCAAGGTTTTTATGACTGGACAGCCGTGGCAGCTTCATTAGTGCCCTGTTTTTTAGTCAGCAACCTTTTGCTTCTCAATCAGTATCCGGATGTTGAGGCGGATCGCCTGGTCGGCCGCTGCCATTTCCCTATTTTAATAGGTAAAACCCGCAGCACATATATTTACATGTCGTTTATCATAGCAATGTATATATGGATCGTTTTAGCCGTTTTTTTACACTTACTGCCGCTGTTAGCCTGTATATCCCTGTTTCCCTTTTTCATTGTCATTAAGATTATCAGGGGGCTGCTGAAAGAAAACGATCAGATCAAAACCTTGATACCCCTTATGGGCCAAAATGTTATTTATATTTTGTTAACCACGCTTTTGTTGGCCGTCGGTCTGTTTATTTCCTGACATTGCCCGATTTTTCTACTGTTGTGTATTGGCCTTCCCGTTGCATAAGTACGGTTTCATTTCGATCGATCGGTTCAGTAATGTCCAGATGGCCGGGTTTTCCATGGCGATCGCCTCCATTTCTTCTCCTTCCAGGTTTCGGAAATAAAGATATTAAGCCTCCCCCCCGGTGACCGCCCCTACGACGGCCGCGGAAACCGCCGGGTTATCCTGCAATTTCAAAAGGTCGGCCGGCTGGCCGCAAACCACCAGTCCGTAGTAAAGAATGCCGTTCTGCTGCAAATAATCTGCCGTGCGTTTAAGCACCTGGGAAGAGTAATTGGGAATCTTGCTTAAACCCCGCAGTTCACCGGGAAATTTTTTTTCGGTAAACCGTAGCTTTGCCCCCTCCGCCTCTCCGTCCCGGAAACCGCCCAGAGGAAGGCCCACCAGCCGGTGGGCCAGGCCATGCGCTTTTGCAATTTCCTCCTCACTGTAAGCAGAGATGGCGCCCCAGAACGGCTCCACCCCGGGAGGCAGCAGTGCCTCCATTTCCTCCCTGGTAAGCAGGCGGTTAAAGGACAGGGCCATTTCTACCGTATTTCCGGCGGGTATACCGGTCAACTGGTCGAACTGGCGGGGAATTTGTTCGTGAGTTACTGACGGGNNCCCGGATCACGGTCTGGTCCGGGTCCCAGAACATTTCCCCGCCCCAAACCTGGTAGTCCACCATGGAGGTACCAACGTAAACGGGGCGGTTGCCGACCATCCGGATCAGGATATATTCCTGTTGCTGTCCCAGCCAGCCCACCTCATGCCAGGGGCCGCGGACGGCAATGGTGTTCGGTGTGCTGTACCGGATTAGGTCGGGGTAAAAACTATCGATCCGGTTTTGCTGAGTGTTGAGAATGAGTTTGGTGGATATGAAAAAGAGCGCAAAACCGGCTACCAGCACCCCCAGGGCAATCAGGACGGTGCGCAAACTGCTGCGCCAACGTACCCGGCGCAGAAATCGCTCCTCATCTAAAAATACCTGTTCTTTTTCGCTTACGATTGACTCTTCCAAAGTTTCCTGCTTTTTTTCACTCATCATCAACCCTCCCAAAGTTTTGTGTATTCAGCATTAAACTGCTGTC
>DMIY01000043.1 GCA_003457075.1 Desulfotomaculum sp.
CAGCCATGGTGCTGGCCCGCAGCGGGCAGGGGCCCAAGGTTACTTGTGCTACCATCGGCAGGGTGATTGACCTAGGGCAGGGAGATCCGCTGAATATGTCCGCGGCTATGGCTCCTGCAGCGGCCGATACCGTAGCCCGGCACCTTTTAGATACCGGCCGGCAGCCCGAATACTATGATCTTTTTATTACAGGGGACCTGGGTGTTTATGGCCGGGAGTTGGCCGTAAAACTGTTGCGGCAAAAGGGTTATGAAATCGAAGACCGCTATCAGGATTGTGGAGCGGTTATATATTCTTTTGAACAGGATGTTCATGCCGGAGGCAGCGGGTGCGCCTGTGTGGCGGTGGTTACCTGTGGTCATCTGATGCAGGAACTAAGAAGCGGTCAGATTAAGCGGTTATTTGGGGTGGCTACCGGGTCGCTTTTAAGTTCGTGTAGTACACAACAGGGAGAAACCATCCCGGCTATTGGTCATGGTGTTGTGATTGAATCGTAGAGATGTTTGGGGGAAGTAAATTAATGATCTTTTTGAAGGCTTTTGTTGTTGGCGGGTTGTTTTGTGTGATTGCCCAATTATTAATGGATCTGACCAGTTATAAAATTACGCCCGCTCATATCCTGGTGGGATTTGTTACAGGAGGGGTATTGCTCAGCGCTGCGGGTGTTTATCAACCGTTGGTGGAATGGGCGGGGGCTGGAGCTACAGTGCCTTTGACCGGTTTTGGCCATCTGCTGGCCCAGGGTTCGATTGCCGGTGTAAAGGAAAATGGATTATTAGGCGTTTTTAGCGGAGGGGTAGCGGCAGCAGCGGCAGGCATAACCGCTGCTGTGGTGTTTGGCTATTTAGCCTCTTTAGCTTTCCGCCCGAAGGGGTAATTTACTTCTCTGTAGTTAAAGCGATCTCTTTTCCGTCAGTCGTAAAAACTATGGTTCCTTTTTCATCTGTCCGGAGCACCTTCACAACGGCTTGTTTCAGCCTTTTGAGAGTTTCCCCGTGAGGGTGGTGATAGTCGTTTCCCGCACCGGCGGAGATGACGGCATACAGAGGGTTTACGGCTTTCAAAAAGGCCGGGGATGTTGAAGAATGACTCCCGTGGTGGCCGACCTTCAAGACATTAGCCCTGACGTCGGCTTTACCGGCCAGGATCTCCTTCTCGGACAGTTCCTCCGCGTCGCCTGTCAGCAGGAAGGCCACCTCTTTGTATTTTATCTTGATAACTGCGGAGTAATTATTCAAGTCTTCGTAAGTGCTCTTATTCGGAGCCAGTATCTTCGCCGATAAATTATCGTCTTCCAGGATGTTTACTCCAGCCTTCGCTGCTGTTATTTTTAGATCCTTATTCTTAATGGCTGCCAATACATCGCGGAAGGTCCGGGTATTGGTGGTGACCCTGGGCAGCAGTACCTCGCCAATCTGGAAGTGTTCGATCACGGCGTCAAGTGAGCCAATATGGTCTTCATGGGGGTGAGTGCCAACCAGATAATCCAATTTATTTATCCCGTTCTTTTTAAGATAATCAATTATCCCCGCTGCGCTGTTGTTCTTGCCGGCGTCCACAAGCATGTTCCTACCGTTTGGAAACTGAATCAAAATGGAGTCTCCCTGGCCGGCATCCAAAAAATGAACCTTAAGAGTGTCAGGGCGGTTCTGTAAATTTGAGATATTTGGGGTGTTTTGAACCTGCTGGAGGGTTTCTTTGTTTTCACCGGCTTTTTCGGCGGACGTTATTGATTTACCAATAGCACAGCCGGTAAAAAATAAAAGAGCCAGAATAAGAAGGGCAAGTATCTTTTTCATGGGTCGCTCCTTAGGGCAAATGGCAGCAGTTAAACTTAAGTTAAGTTGATAGCCGGTTTAATCCTCGAAAAGTTTGCCGGCCGTTTCCGCAACATCTTTTTTTAATCTGGCCGTAGCCATGGGGTCAACGCTCACTTTAATTGAAATAACGTCACCTTCCAGGGCTTCGGGCGGGACAAGTTCCCGCGGCAAATTGAAAGTTTTTCTGTTGTATTCAACTACTGCCCAGTTGTTTTCAAACCGGTCAATTATGTACACGACTAAGCCTCCGGATTTTATTTTCTATTATATCACCATATCACAAACCGGCAAGAGATCGTCAAGATCACCGGCAAAGACTCCTTTATTTATGAACGATGTGGGGCTGAAATAGAGAGGAGGATTAAAGCCCCCGGGGTGGCCGGGGGCTTTAATGAGTGTGTGTAGTCCCGTTTACTCACCGGCGTCCACAAGAGCGGTGAAGCTGGCCTTGCGGTTTTCAAACCTGGCTTCACCGGAAAAAATGTACTTCAGGTCGTAGAACTCGTTGCGGGCAGATTGCGGGTATCGCGGTACATACGCCAGCCGGACCTCGCTAACCCGCGCGCTGGCCGCGGTGAAGCTCTTGCCGGGAACGGGTCCGTAAATTCCTTCTACGTAAACTTGGCTCTGGTTGGCGCATAGCTTTGCCCAGGCCTGGTCCGGGGTGATTATACGGACTGTTTCCGCCGTTTGCTCCAGCGGCAGGCCACAGTTTACCGACCAGACATCGCCCTTTGGTCCGAACTGCACCGCGATGCGGGGGACGTCCCTGGCCGGTTCCAACAATCTATACGTGGGTAGGCCAGAGTACAAGAGCGGGAAGACCACCCACTGATCGCTTCCTCTGGTCGCTGCCAACAGTTCCGCTTCGCCCGGCTCGCCGGGCAGCACGGGTAGCCCCGTCACCAGCAGACGCGCTTTTTCCAGGAGTTGTTCTGGGGCAGGCGGTTGGTCAGGCGGTTGCAAATCCCAGGGCTGGGGCGCCCGGTACAGCCATCCGCCGTCCCAAGACGTCGAGACCAGTTCTTGCCCGTTTGCGCCGCGGTACGCCCCGGATTCGTCCGGTTCACCCGCGATGCCGAAGTGGGCGGCCAGGGCACGCAGTTCCGCTTTCGTTTCAGACAGCGGTCGCTCGCGGACCATCTTTACGGAGGCCGGTGTTTGGGGCAGGCCGGTATCGAGCTGGAAGTTGCCCGCGTTCGGCCGGTCCTTTGTTTTCAGCAGGGAGACGTAGGCGCTGAAATCATCGGCTGCGCCTCCCTCAGGAGTGTAACTTCCGGTGAACACCGCTACAGGCGCGAGGTAAGGCTCAAGATCCAGTGTGTAGGCTAACCGGTACCCTTGGACGACGTTGTTAACCACCGCTGTGCCGGAGCCGCCCAGCCGGAAGTTCCGGGCCTCAAACACCCCTTCACCATGCTTTAGGGCTTCCAAAGCCTCGTTGTAAGATTGCAAGCCGGTATTATACGATTCCCCAGGTGTATACCAGGTAGCGGTCGCGCTCATGACCACGCCGTCGCAGCGCAGGACAATCCTGATCGCCGGTTCGGCGCCGGGTATCCCGCTGTGCACGGGGATGTTCTTCGGCCGCAGGATTACGGCGTAAACTGGTTTTCCTGCGCCCTCGTACCCTTGTGCCTTTCCGGATGTCAGCTCGTATGCCTCCCGGGGGAGGACCCCGCCTGCTTTGAGCCACGCAAGCGCTGCTTCCTTAATTTCCTCTTGACTGTATTCCCGGTTACCCAAAGGGGGCGCTTGCCCCATCCGGCAGTAAATCCAGGAGCCCTGCCGGAGCCAGACCCAGAGGTGTCTATCTTCGTCACAGAGGTGTACATCGTTTTGGCCGGTGGGTCCCCCCAACGGGTCCTTCACCATCTGCGGGTTCTTCATCCCCAGGCGGCGGGCCAAACCGATTGCTTCCTCAACGGTAAATTCTCCATGGGCCAGTTTTATAAGGACGCCGAATTGCGGGCCTTTCGGCAGGTCCCGGCCTGTCTCGAACCTCAACTGACTCAAGACGTTAAACTGATCCAGGGTTAAACGGAATCCGACTGTGTCTGTGCCAGTACCGGCTTCTGCGCGCAGGAAGAAGAGTGGTCCCGGCTCCTCTTTACCGTCCGGCGAAAAGAACGCGAGCCATCCGGCGGCAAGCGCCACAAGGAAAACTGCGGCAATGGCGGCAAGTCTTAAAGGGCTGGGAATTCTGCCGGCAAGCCTTTGTCCGAGTGAAGGGGCATGCCGGCTATGGCATAAGGACACCAACCGGTCGCGCAGCCGGTCCTTGAAAC
>DMIY01000077.1 GCA_003457075.1 Desulfotomaculum sp.
AACTGGGACTGGATCCCAAAACTCTCCCCGCCGACCAGGCTTACGGCATTATCATACTGCCTTCAGATACCCCGGCTGGTTTAGACGTAAGGTCCCTTCTTGGCCTGGACGATATTATCCTGGAACTGGAACTCACCCCCAACCGTGGTGACTGCTTGTCCATGATCGGTGTTGCCCGCGAGGTCGCCGCACTTTTACATCAACCCCTGAACTTTAACCAACTGCAGGTAACCGAATTCCCCGAACATATTGAGAAACGGGCAAGGGTAGACATCCTCAATCCGGGACTCTGCCGTCGTTACGTGGCCCGGTTGCTTACCAATATTAAAATAGGCCCTTCTCCTCTGTGGATGCAGGAACGGTTGCGTGCAGCGGGTGTTCGCCCCATCAGCAATGTAGTGGATGTTACCAATTATGTGATGATGGAATTGGGGCAGCCCTTACATGCTTTTGACTACGACACCCTGCGGGAAGGGCGGATCATTGTCCGCCAGGCACAGGAAGGGGAAACCCTGATTTCCCTGGACGGAACCGGGCGGCAACTGAACCGCGGGATGTTGATCATTGCAGATGCAGACAGGCCGGTGGCAATAGCCGGAATCATGGGCGGTCTGGAAACTGAGGTAACGGACAAGACAACCAGTGTTCTGATGGAATCTGCTTATTTCGATCCCATCAGTATCAGGCGCACGTCCAGGGTACTCGGCCTGCGTTCCGAATCCTCAACCCGCTTTGAGAAAGGTATAGATATTGAGGGTTGCCTGCGGGCGGCAGACAGGGCTGCCCAGTTGCTCCAGCAAATCCAGGGGGCAAACGTGCTAAAGGGGGCCATTGACAACTATCCGGTTCATGAGGCGCCCAGGAAAATTTCCCTGCGCCCGGCCAGGATAAATTACATATTGGGTGCGGAAATACCAAAAGAAGAAACGGTAGATATTTTATCCCGCCTGCAGTTTCACGTGCAGGATACGGGAGAAGAGCTGCTGGTAAATGTACCCAGTTGGCGGGTGGATGTTCACCTGGAAATCGACCTTATTGAAGAAGTAGCCCGTTTATACGGGTATAACCGGATACCCGGCGTCTTGCCCACCGGCTTAACGACATTGGGAACCCGCACGCCGGAGCAGTTGCTGGAAGAACAGATCAAGGATATACTGGTTGGCTGCGGGTTAACAGAAGTGGTTACTTATAGTTTTACCGGTCCGGAGGTATCCGATCTTTTTAAATTGCCTCCTGACAGCCCGTTGCGCCGGACAGTAAAATTGCAAAATCCCTTGAGTGAAGAGCACTCTGTTATGCGTACCTGGCTTTTACCTGGCCTGGTTGAAGTGTTACGCTGTAATTATAACCGGCAGGTGCGCTCGGGCGCCGTATTTGAGATTGGCCGTGTGTTTTCCCCGCGGCCGGGGCTTCCGGAAGAACGCCCGCTGCTGGCAGCGGCGGCGATGGGAGAAGTTGCCGGCGGGTGGAACCGCAAGGCAATGACAATGGATTATTATTTTTTGGAAGGCGTTCTCGAAACCCTGTTTAACAACATCGGCATATCTGATCCTTGCTTTGAACCTGAACACGACAACCCCGGCTTCCATCCCGGGCGTACCGCCCGGGTAATTGCCGGGCAAGAAGAACTTGGCGTCCTGGGCGAATTACACCCGGACGTACTGGAAAACCTGGATCTGCCGGTGCGGGTGGTAGTTTTTGAACTTGACTTAAGAAAAATGGCATCCTTAGCCAAGGGGCCAAAGAAACACCTGTCGCTGCCCCGTTTTCCCGGGGTGGAAAGAGACATTGCCCTGCTGGTGCCCAAAGAAGTTCCGGCCGGAAAGGTGCTGAACATGATCAGGCAGGCAGGGGGCAAAATGCTGCGTCGGGCGCATTTATTCGATGTTTATGAAGGCGAACAGGTGAGAACAGGTTGCCGTAGTCTTGCCTTCGCCCTGAAGTTCCAGGCTGACGACCGTACTCTTACCGACGAAGAAGTAGCGAAACGCCTGGAGGAAGTGTCTTCGATACTGGTTGAAAAACTGGGCGCTGAGCTGCGCAGTGTGAAATAAGGAAAAAAATTGTTGAATTTTAAGGCAGGAATTTTTTCTTCCCGCGGCGAAGAAAGAGCAAAAAGCTGGAGGGAAAAAGTATGGGCGAGGCAGAGAACCGCGTGGAAGTAGAGATTTTTGGCGAATCATACATTCTAAAGGGTAATGAAACGCCGGAATACATGCAAATGCTGGCCCAATACGTGAATAGAAGGATGCGCCAGATGGTGGCCCGCAACCCAAAGCTGGGCACGGCCAAAGCTGCAGTGCTTACAGCATTGAATACTGCTGATGAACTGATGAAATTGCAGAAGGAATATGATCAGCAATTTAAGACAAGACATAAAAAAGAAAAAAGCAATCATAACAATTCTTAATAGATAGGCACAGAGGCAACAGAAATTAAAATCCGGCATGTCTCTTTGGAAATGGCTTGTTGCTCATGGAATTTTTTCCATGAGTTTTTTAAGGAGCGGACATAGCAGATGCAAAATGTTTTACCTCGTTCCTTTTACGGCCGGGACACACCAACAGTGGCCCGGGAACTCTTAGGGCATTATCTTGTACATTGCAGCCCGGAAGGCGTTACTGCAGGCAAAATTGTGGAAACAGAGGCGTACTTGCAAAATGACCCGGCCTGTCATGCTGCTAAAGGCATGACGGCGCGCAACCGCGTTATGTTCGGACCGCCGGGGCATGCCTATATATACTTTATTTACGGCATGTATTACTGCTTAAACGCCGTAACCAGGGAGGAAGGAGTTGGGGAAGCGGTGCTGGTAAGGGCCATAGAGCCGGCAACGGGCATCCCCCTGATGGAGGCCAGGCGCGGGCGATCGCGAGCGACCGGATTGTGCAGCGGGCCAGGGCGATTGGTACAGGCGCTGGGAATAAAGAAAAACCAAAACGGTGAAGATCTGACCAGGGGACCGCTGTTTATCTGCTGCGGGCAGGCTGGCGGGATAAAGGTGGTAAATACGACACGGGTTGGCATCCGGCAGGGAAGCGAACTGCTTTTACGTTTCTATGTAGCCGGCAGCCCCTATGTTTCAAAGAAGTGAATATTTCAGGTCGAAGCGGAGGTATATAAATTGCCCTACAGTCCGGAACTGCTGGCCCCGGCGGGAAACTGGGAATCGCTGGTGGCGGTGGTGCAAAACGGCGCCGATGCCGTATATCTGGGGGGTAAACTGTTTAATGCCCGCCATTCGGCAGCCAATTTCGAAGACGAAGAAATAATCAAGGCCATAGAATACGCCCATGTGCGGGGCGTAAAAGTTTACGTTGCCGTTAACATTCTGATTGCCGACAGGGAAATGGAAAAAGCTGTCCGTTTTCTTTTTTTTCTCCAAAATGCGGGTGCGGATGCTGTTATCGTCCAGGACATGGGTCTTGCCGTCCTGGCTCATTCGGTTATTCCCGAACTGCCTTTACACGCCAGCACGCAGATGACTGTTCACAACCTGCCGGCGCTGGAACATTTGTTGAATATGGGTTTTAAACGGGTCGTTCTGGCGCGGGAAATGAGCCTGCAGGAGATAAAGGCGCTTAAAGAACAGGTGAGCGCCGAAATGGAAGTATTTATTCACGGCGCTTTGTGTGTTTGTTACTCCGGCCAGTGTCTGTTTTCCAGTATGGTCGGGGGTCGCAGCGGCAACCGCGGACGATGTGCTCAGCCCTGCCGGTTGCAATACACGCTGGTAGACGAAAGAGGCCGCGTGCTGGTTGAACCTGGACAGGTGGGAGAATATCTTTTAAGCCCGCGGGATCTCAACATGAGCCGGCATCTTTCCGACCTGGTGGGGGCAGGTATTGAGGCCTTCAAAATCGAGGGGCGTATGAAGCGGCCCGAGTATGTAGCCGTGGTTACACGTGTCTACAGGGAATTAATTGACAGGGCCCTGACCGCGGGGGCTGAGGAATTCTACGTAACACCGCAGGAGAGTTGGGAACTGGCCCAGGTTTTTAACCGGCAGTTCACTACCGGTTACTTTTACGGCCGGCAGTGGCGGGAGATGATGAGTTATAAGCGTCCCAACAACAGGGGAGTGTTCTTGGGGCGCGTAAGCTACAGCGATTGGGACTCGGGATATGTGCAGGTTGTCCTGGAAGACGCGTTGCATGTAGGGGACAGTCTGGAAATCTGGGTTACCAGAGGAGGGCGGGCAGGTTTTGAAGTACACGATATTTTTATCGGGGAGGAGAAAGTAGAAAGCGCCATGCCCGGCCAGGCAGCAACAATACCTTTCAAGGGCACGGCACGAAAGGGAGACCGGGTGTTCAAAACTCACGATGCGGAACTGATGAAACGTGCCAGGGCCACTTTTGCTTCTCCTAAAGAAAGCCGCAAGCTACCCGTGGATTTCTATGTGCAGGCGCGGGTGGACGAACCGCTGACAATCCGGGTAGAAGATGGCGGGGGAAACAGCGGCAAGGGAATTACGAAGTCAGCAGGGCAGCCTGCTTTTAAACATCCGCTAAATGCGGAACATCTCCGCCGGCAACTGGACCGGCTGGGCAACACGCCGTTTACAATGAAGGAATTCCGTTGTGATCTTAAAGGAGAGGTTATTGTTCCGCTGGGAGAAATAAATGAAGCCAGGCGTCAGGCCTTATTTTCTTTGGAACAGGCCCGGCTCAAGGCTGCCCGGGCAGAATCCCTTGCCCCGGCAATCTTTGAACAACGGCTTTCTGCTGCTTTAAAAGACAAAACAACGGGTCGGCCGGTTTCTTGCCGCGAGTTGCCCCTGCTTGCCGTGGCAGTCGGCGATTTTTTGTCTTTAAAGGCGGCAGTAAGCGCCCGTGCCGACCTGATATATTTTGGCGGGGAAGCCTTTCATTCCAGGCCTTTAGTAGGGCGGGACGAGTTATTCCGGGGATACGAATTTTGCCGGGAACACGGCGTGAAATTTATCTTTGCCACCCCTCGCATTATTCATGACCGGGAGTTGGAAATGTTTTATGCTCTTCTTGAAGAAGTATCCCGGTGGCCGGTAGACGGGGTGTTGACAGGAAATCTGGGACTGTTGGACAGAATTAAAAGCAAGGAACTTCCTTCTTATGCGGATTATGCCCTGAATACTTTCAACAGTTTAACTACCGGTTATCTTGTCAAACAGAGTGCGGTGCAGGTAACCCTTTCTCCGGAGTTAACCATGGAACAAATACGCCAGGTTATTGCCCGCACCCAATGTGCCGTGGAGGTGCTGATCCACGGTAACGTGGAGTTGATGGTTTCCGGATACTGTGCTTTGGGCAATTTGATGGGTAACGGTCATCAATTGGCGCAGGGCTGCCCGCAGCCCTGCGAGCGCCAGAATTGCGCATTAAAAGACCGCCTGGGCATCATCTTTCCCCTGGAAGTTGACCGGTTCTGCCGCCTGCATGTTTTTAACTCCCGCCACTTGTGCCTGCTGGACGGGATAAGCATGCTGGTGGAAGCCGGAGTGGGGACCTTGCGGATTGATGCCCGCCGGCAAGGTCCGGCATACGTGGAGGCCGTCGTCTTAGCATACCGCCGGGCTATTCATACGCAAGACCGGAGCAAACTGGCAGCGTTAAAAGAATTACTGGCCAGGTTCAGTCCGGAAGGTGTAACTTCTGGACACTTCTTCCGCGGAGTTTTATAATTGATAAGGGTGAAACAAAAATTGGACGAGCGCACCTTGAAACGGCTGGAATACGACAAGGTTTTGGAGCGTTTGGCAGGTTACTGTGAAACCTCCCTGGGGCGTGAACGTGTCTTTGCCTTAAGACCGTCAACCGTAAGGGAGGAAATTTCCCGCGCCCAGGCAGAAACTACCGAGGGCAGAAAACTTCTGCGACTGGAGCCGCTGGCAGAAACAGGCGGCTGGTCAGATATTCGCCGGCAGGTGGAGCGTGCGCGTCAAGGAGCAGCGCTCGATCCCCAGGATCTTCTTAATGTTGGCCAGACCCTGGCGGCTTGCCGGCTGATTAAAAATTTTCTATCTGCACGACGTGAACGTTATCCCCTGATGGGGGAAATGAGTGCATCACTTGGTAGCTTTACCGCTCTGGAGAAAAAGATTGCTTCTGCCATCCTCCCCGGCCCGGAAATTTCCGATCGTGCTTCCAGTGCCTTAGCAGGCATCAGGCGCCAGTTGGTTCGTGTCCGGCAGCAAATTAAGGAGCAG
The DNA here is from genome assembly GCA_003457075.1 of Desulfotomaculum sp. Taxonomy (GTDB): domain Bacteria; phylum Bacillota; class Desulfotomaculia; order Desulfotomaculales; family Nap2-2B; genus UBA4053. The sequence goes on from DMIY01000077.1 coordinate 6,188, forward strand.
TTGGAAAAAATTATCCGTTCTCCTGCTTATCAGAAATATTTGCAAGAGCCTCTGATAACCATGCGGGAGGAACGTTATGTGATCCCCGTAAAGCAGGAATTCCGTGCCCAGGTGAGAGGCATTATACACGATCAGTCGGCCAGTGGAGCTACTGTATTCATCGAACCCATGGCCGTAGTGGAGGCCAACAATGAGATACGGCGTCTGCAGGCTGCAGAAAAGCAGGAAATTACAAAAATCTTAAGCGAACTTTCCAGCCAGGTGGCTGTTGTATCTGAAGAAATACACGCCTCACTGGACGCCCTTGGCCACCTCGACTTCATCATGGCCAGGGCCCGTTACAGCCAGGCGCTGGATGCCTGGGAACCACGCCTTGTTTTGCAGGCGGCTTGCTTTAATTTCAGAAAAGCGCGCCATCCTCTGCTTGCCGGTGAAGTGGTGCCTTCAGACATCACTTTGGGCCGGGACTTTGACATCCTGGTTGTGACAGGGCCTAACACCGGAGGTAAAACAGTGGCCATTAAAACCGCAGGACTACTTACGTTGATGGCCCAGTCGGGACTGCATATTCCTGCTGAGGACACAACTGAACTGGGCATTTTCCAACAGGTGTTTGCAGATATTGGCGATGAACAGAGCATTGAACAGAGTCTGAGCACTTTTTCCTCCCACATGAACAATATCATTTACATCCTAAAAGAAGCCAGTTCGGAAACTCTGGTGCTGCTGGACGAACTGGGAGCAGGCACCGATCCTGTCGAGGGCGCTGCACTGGCCCAGGCTGTCCTGGAAAGGCTGCAAAACGTTGGCGCAAAGGTAATTGCCACTACCCATTACGCCGAGTTGAAAGGTTTTGCCCATGGCAGGGATGGCGTGGAGAACGCCTGCCTGGAATTTGATGCCATAACGCTCCGGCCCATCTACAGGTTGTTAATTGGCAGGCCTGGCATGAGTCAGGCTTTTGAGATTGCTCTTCGCCTGGGAATGGATGCCGGGTTGGTGGAAAGGGCGAAGAATTTTTTAACCAGAGAAGAGGTTGAAATTGCCGATCTGATGAACCATCTGGAGCGCAACCGCCAGGAAATGGAGAAAGAGCGGGAAGAGGTGAAATGTCTTTTAAGTCAGGCGCAGACTGCCAGGGAACGCTATAAAATAATGGAAAAGGATCTCCTTACAGAACGGCAGGCTGTAATGCACGGGGCTTTTGAGGAAGCCCGGCAGGTGGTCAGGCAGACCCGGCGGGAGGCGGAAGAAGCCATTCGCCAGTTTCGCACCCGGCTTGCCGAGGAATCGGCCCGCGCGCGGGAGAAAGCCATCTTTGACGTCCGCCGGAAAATCCAGGGTATCTCCGGCAGGATCTGTGAAGAGATACCGCAGACGGAACCGGAAAATGGTGAGATTCCGGCAGGGGTAGCAGTCGGCCAGGAAGTCTACCTTCCCCTGTTTAACCAGCGGGGCCAGGTAATAGCTCCGGTTGAAAATGGAAATGTCCAGGTACAGGTGGGTGTGGTTAAGTTGACACTTCCTGTGAAGGAACTGCGCCTGGCTGAGAAGGAACCTGCTGCGGGCGGACAGGTGTATGCTGACAGTATGATACTAAACAAGGCAAAAGAAATTTCTCCTCAAGTGGACCTGCGCGGGCTGCGTGCCGAAGAAGCCCTGCTGGAAGTGGAAAAATACCTGGATGACGCCGGGTTGGCCGGCCTTTCACGGGTTTGCCTGATCCACGGTAAAGGTACCGGTGTCCTGCGTGCCGCCATCCGGCAGCATTTAAAAGAAGACCGGCGGGTGAAGTCTTTTCGCCTGGGGGAACACGGCGAGGGCGGGGCAGGAGTAACGGTGGTCGAGTTGACCTGAAAAAATGGCATACAGCAATAATATAATTTAACAATCTTGCCATAACAAAGTACAGGCAATTAGAAAAGAACTACAAATACGAAGGACAGCCGTTCATGAAAGACGAGGAGGTGAGAGAGCTGGAGGAAATATTGAAAAATAAGGGTTTTATAATCACCGTGGGAGGAACAATAGGGATAGAGAGTAAAGAAATGTACAGGTAAAGTAGTCATTCAAAAAATATAAAATATATAGAGACACTTGACTGGCAACTAAGAACAATATAAAATAATGACATAAAAAAGAAAGTAAATAAAGATAACTATTCTGACTAAATAAGAACACCGCCTGAATTGACACAAGGCAGGACATAGGCAGTTACATGTTGGTAGGAGATGAGAGTGTTTGTGCTGGTCTATTGACCAGTTATTTAGAGTGCCTGCTTTAAAATAAAAATCAGAAAGGAGGGATCTTATGGCTACTTGTGCAAATTGCAAGGCTTTTTTCATGATTGAGGAAAAGTATGATGACTACGAACCTGGAAAAGGCGACTGCGTACATGAAAAGTCGGACAAAAAAGGGAAATGGTGGGATGCAAAACCGGTAATGAAAGATATGGAAGCGTGCAAGGAATTTATGCCCAAAGCATAAGCGCTGAAATTTTATACAAGTGGGTAGATTGCCTAAGATAAGTTATTTACTAAAAGATTGATAAACGGCTTTAAAAAATTGACATAGGAGGATTTAAAATGCCGGGAAGCACTGCCAAAACACAATATTTATACGACCGCTGCCGCTGGATGCATGTAGCGAGCGGAGAATATGTAAGGCCCGAAGTAAAAGTAGGAATAGAGCGTTTGCGCCTGTATACCGAAGCGCATAAGGCAAGCGTGGGAGACCCTGAAATAATCAGGAGAGCTAAATGCCTGGAAAACTTCTTAAAGAATAACACTATTTTTATTCAGGACGGAGAAATAATCGTGGGCAATCATGGTGAAGAGCCGGACGTATTGTGCCTTTACCCGGAGATGGGCTTTTTCCCTACCATTGACCTGGTGGAAAGCGACGCCATGCCCGACGAATACAGGGATGAGGCCAGGGAAATAGCCATGTACTGGAAGCCCTTTGGCCTGCAGGATAAGTGTACACCGTATTTCAGTAAGGAAGAGGTTGACAGTTCCCTTCCGTGGGGTATTGTCGAAACCCCACCTTACGTGGCCAACTACATGAATACATGCCCGCCTTACATGAGTATCATGGAAGATGGTATAGAAAAACGGATCAGATGGTGTGAGGAACAGATAGAAAAAGCTTTTGAGCAATTGCGGGCATACCCCTGGAATGGAGAAAAGAATCTGCCCTTACTGGACAAGATCGATGTCTGGCGGGCCATGATCATTGCCGGCAAAGCGGTCGTCACATGGGCCAGAAGGTACAGCAGGCTGGCTA
>DMIY01000070.1 GCA_003457075.1 Desulfotomaculum sp.
CCAATAGGAGGAATGTCCCCAATAAAAGGAGAGAGGTATGAAATGAATCATGTAAGTTCTGAACTGGAAGATCTTTTGAAAAAAAAGATTCGGAGTATCCCCGACTTTCCCAAGAAAGGCATACTTTTCCGGGATATTACCACCTTGCTCCAGGACGGTCCATTGTTCAGCCGGGTAATCGATCTGCTGGCCGAATATTGCCGTCAAAAAAAGGCGGGGGCAATAGTGGCCGTTGAGTCCCGGGGGTTTATCTTTGGCGGAGCGCTTGCGGACCGGTTAAAAATCCCTTTTCTCCCTGTGCGCAAAGAAGGAAAACTTCCGGCTGCAACTGTAAAAGTTAATTATTGCCTGGAGTATGGTGAAGAATGTATTGAGATGCATATAGATGCACTCGGGCAGGACAAAGATGTAGTTATTGTGGACGATCTTTTGGCAACGGGGGGAACCGCTGTTGCGGCCGCAGAACTGGTAGAAAAATGCGGGGGAAAGGTCAAAGGAATTGCTTTTTTAATCGAACTAACGATCCTTAAAGGAAGGGAAAAACTTCAAAAATATGATTTGTGTTCTTTAATTAAGTATGATGACATATAGGGGCACGACATGTCGTGCCCCTACAGAGGAGGTAAAATAGTGGAGGCAGATATTGGTGTTTTGGGTGGCTCAGGTTTTTACCATTTTTTAGATGGCGTCGAAGAAGTCAAAATAGAAACCCCCTATGGTCCGCCAAGCGATAAAATTACCATCGCAAACTTAAAAGGTAAAAGGGTTGCCTTCCTTCCCCGCCACGGGAAAGAACATGCTCTACCACCGCATGCGATTAATTACCGGGCCAACATATATGCCATGTCCCAGCTGGGAGTAAAAAGGATCATTGGCCCGTGTGCTGCAGGAAGCCTGCAGCCACATGTTAAACCCGGAGACTTCGTGGTCTGTGACCAGTTTGTAGACCGCACTTGGGGAAGAAAGGATACTTTTTACGACGGACCCATTACTACCCACATTAGTGCAGCAAACCCTTATTGCCCGGAACTGCGGCAATTGGTGATCACCAAAGGAAAAGAACTCGGGTTTTCCCTCCACCAACAGGGAACAGTAGTCGTAATTCAGGGTCCGCGCTTTTCCACCCGGGCGGAGAGCCGGTGGTTTGCCCAAATGGGGTGGGAGGTAATTAACATGACCCAGTATCCTGAAAACATTTTGGCGCGTGAACTGGGAATCTGTTACGTCAATATTTCCTTAATCACTGATTACGACGTGGGCTTGGAAGGGCAGGAAAATATCACTCCGGTCAGCCACGAAGAAGTGATCAAGGTTTTTACGGATAATAACGAACGGCTGTGTACCCTGCTTTATGCTGTGATCGAGTCCCTGCCGGCCAGCAGGGGATGCGCCTGCGAAGAAGCTCTGGCTACGGCACGCATTGAGTAAAGAACCGTTGAGTAAAGAACCGCATGGGGGTCACACCGCATGTTTATGATCAAAAAGCAAGACCTGACCCCCCTTATGACCCAATGGTCGTAATTTTGAGCCCAATTCCCATATCTTGTCCCTTACCGGTTTTTAAAAGAGGAGAACCGGGTATTAGATGACAGAAAAAGGTTGCCCAAACGGTTGGGATGCTGTATTGACCATTCAACCGAAAAAAGGTACAATTTATAGAGTTTTCATTTACTATATAAATCTTTATTGCTAAAATTTTAAGAAATTATCAAAATGAGGAGGATGAATCAATGAAGTTTGCCTCAGCAGATTGGTGTGTGGCTTTCAAAGAAGCCTTGGACAAGGACCCACAGGTTTACAAGGGTTTAGCGGATCCAGGTAGTTTTAATTTCAAGATGGCAATAGGGATGGAGGATCAACATTTTCATATCGAGTTCCAAAAAGGGAGGGTAAGTTATCTTAGCGAACCCAAATTTGACGAAAAAGAATTAGATTTTATGATTATGGGCGAGCTGGATGCGTGGCAAAGTGCAGCCGCAGGGGAAGCGGCTACGCAGTTGCTTTCTAAGGGCAAGTTTGCCTTTAAAAAGGGTTCAATGAGCACTGCCGTAAAAAATGCAGCGACTTTTAACGCTATTATGAAGAATATGGGCAAGGTTCCTACTGAATGGTAGGTTGCCGCGAGGCAGTGCGAAAAAAAGGTGAAAAGGTGATATTAAGATGTATGACACGGAACTTGCTGATGGTGACCAGGCTAATGGGTTAAGCGGATTGGTGCACATGCTTCTTGGTCAAAACCTGTTAGAGAATGCCGGTAAGCAAAAAATAGCTCAAAAGATGAACTGTTCTGTTGGTTTATACAGCACTGATACCGAACAAAGTTCAACCCTTATTTTTGGCCGGGACAAGTTAATTATTAAAAACGGCCATGTGCAATCCATGCGGGTAGTTATCCATGCCAATACTGAACACATTCTTGAAGTTTCCCAGGTAAAAGTGATCGGTGGTCTTCTCCCGGTGGGATTTTTTACTAAAAGAGGCTGCAGGTTAATAATGGAAATTCTTAAAGGGAAGCTCAAAATCAAAGGGCTAATTACTCATCCAATTACAGCGATCAGGTTCATAGCCTTAGCCTCGGTAGCTTAATTTTAATTAAAGAAGTTGTTTACTGTCATTATAGCAGCAAGAAAGATTATTGCTGGTTGTTATGTGGGTAAGTTCTTTGCCCACATTTAATTTTATTTATCGGTGGTTAATTTTTTTCGTACCTTTGATATGGCGTGGCGTACTGCGTCTGGAGCCGGTCCTCCCAGCGCCTGCCGGTTGGCTACGCAACGCTCGATGCTGATAAACTGATAGACGTCATCTTTAATGAGCTTCGACCACTGCTGGAATTCTTCCAGACTGAGTTCTTCCAAGGATTTTTGCCGCTGCAGGCAGTAATAAACAATCTGGCCTGCAATCTTGTGCGCCTCGCGGAAAGCAATACCTTTGCCCACCAGGTAATCGGCCAGATCGGTGGCATTGACAAAACCCCTACAGGCGGCAGAAAGCATATTATTTTCCTTTATTTTTATAGTTGCTACCAATGGACGAAAGACCACCAGGCATTTCTTTACAGTGTCCGCAGCGTCAAAAAGAGCTTCTTTGTCTTCCTGCATGTCTTTATTATAGGCCAGGGGCAACCCTTTGAGCATGGTTAGCAACGCAAGTAAATCCCCGCAGACACGGCCTGTTTTGCCCCGGATGAGTTCAGCCAGGTCAGGATTCTTTTTCTGCGGCATCATGCTGCTGCCCGTGCTGTATGCATCATCCAGTTCAATAAAACTAAATTCAGCGCTTGCCCATAAGATTAATTCCTCGCAAAAACGGCTTAAATGTACCATGATCAACGCGGCAGCGCCCACGAATTCAACAACAAAATCCCTGCTGCTTACCGCATCCAGGCTGTTCTCAGCTACGCCTGCAAACCCCAACAATTCTGCTACATAAGCCGGGTCAATAGGAAAGGTTGTACCGGCCAGGGCGCCGGCTCCTAAAGGTAGCACGTCAGTGCGCCGGTAGCAGTCCTGTAGCCTTTGCGTGTCGCGGTCAAACATCTGCACGTAAGCCAGCAGGTGGTGGGCCAGGGTAACTGGCTGAGCGCGCTGCAGGTGGGTATACCCCGGCATTATCGTATCAATGTGCTTTTCGGCCATTTCCAGCAAAGTAGCCTGTAACTCCGTAAGAAGATAAGTGATCTCGTTTATTTCATCCTTTAAATACATGCGTATATCCAGGGCTACCTGGTCGTTGCGGCTGCGGGCAGTGTGCAGTTTCTTGCCGGCCTCGCCAATCCTGGCGATCAGCAACTGCTCTATGTTCATGTGAATATCTTCGGCTTCTAATGAAAATATGACTTGCCCCGCCTCAATTTCTTTCAGTATTTCCTCAAGACCGCGGATAATCTGATTAGCTTCGCCGGTGGTAATTATTCCCTGCCGCCCCAGCATCCTGGCATGGGCTATGCTGCCCTGAATATCGTAGCGGTAAAGACGGGAATCAAATAAAATGGAAGAATGAAAATCGTCGACCACCTGGTTTGTTTCTTTCTGGAAACGACCGCTCCAGAGCTTTTTCGTCATCTTACGTGTTCCCCTCGTTTAAAATTTATGCCTGCTTGAAAATAAATCCTGGCACCATTATACCATGCAGGCTTGGAGAACAAAAGAGTCCGCACTATTGAAGCGTAAAAGAACGTGAAAGATGAAGAAAGGTTTTTAATTATGAATAGCGAAAATGATATTAGAAGGGGCTGACAGGCATTGTCTATAAATCTTGATTGTTTAAAGTATGATGCAGCCGGTTTAATTCCGGCCATTATTCAGGATGAAAAAACCGGTTCCGTGCTTATGCTGGCATACATGAATAAGGAATCTTTGGCCCGTACCATTGCTTATGGAGAAACCTGGTTCTGGAGCCGTAGCCGCCAGGAGTACTGGCATAAAGGCGCAACTTCAGGTAATGTTCAAAAGGTACGGGAGATTTATTACGACTGCGACGCGGACGCCCTGCTGGTCAAGGTGGAACAAATAGGTGTGGCTTGTCACGAGGGCTATTATTCCTGCTTTCACTATAAGTTGACGGATTAAAATTAAAATTGAGTTAGCTTAAAGAACGTGTTAAAATATTACCGCGTAAAAAGAGGAGTTTTTAATGTGGAATGTACAATAGGAATCA
>DMIY01000168.1 GCA_003457075.1 Desulfotomaculum sp.
GTTCCACCCCGCCCGATTACAATACCAGGCCTGGCAGCATAAATACTGATTCTGATGCGATTAGCCGCCCGCTCGATTTGAATACGCGAGACACCGGCAGTATAAAGCCTCTCCTTAACAAACTTGCGAACCTTAACATCCTCAAGAAGAATTTCAGCAAAATTCTTCTTGTTGGCAAACCACTTACTGTCCCAATCCTTGATAATCCCTAAACGCAAACCGTGGGGATGTACTTTCTGACCCACAAATTCGATCCTCCTTAAACCAATTCTTTTTCCTTTAAAATAACGGTTATATGACTGGTGCGCTTACGTATAACGTTCGCCCGCCCGTAAGCTCTGGGCCGGTATCGTTTAAGAGTCGGCCCCTGATCCACATAGGTTGCGGCAACAAATAAATTATCTTTATTCATATCGTAATTGTGCTCGGCATTGGCAGCAGCCGAACGTATAACCTTGGCCACCGGTAAAGATGCCCGCTTGGATGTAAACTTCAAAATAGCCAAGGCCTCACTAACACTGTGGCCGCGAATCAGATTTACTACCTGGCGAACTTTGGCCGGAGAAATGCGTATATATTTGGCAACTGCTCTGGCTTCCATGGGATAAAAGCCCCCTTGTTCTTGTTGTTCTGGATTCTAAAAGTCTTTCCCGTAATTCTATTTGAGTGATGTAGACCGCTCAGTATGGGCGCCATGCCCTCTAAAGACACGGGTAGGAACAAACTCACCCAGTTTGTGCCCCACCATGTCTTCGGTAATGTACACAGGAACATGCCTGCGCCCATCATGAACAGCAACAGTATATCCGATCATTTGAGGAAAAATGGTTGACCGGCGCGACCATGTTTTAATCACCCGCTTTTCCCCTTTGGTACTCATTTCTTCTATTTTTTTGAGCAACTTATCATCACAGTAAGGCCCCTTCTTTAAAGAACGACCCATATTTAAGCCCTCCCTCACTACTTTGTTCTCCTCTTTACAATTAAGCGATCGCTGGGCTTCTTTTTGCGCGTACGTGCCCCCAAAGCCGTTTTCCCCCAGGGAGTAACAGGATTACGACCAATTGGCGAACGGCCTTCACCACCACCGTGGGGATGGTCAACAGGATTCATCACCACTCCCCGGACAGTTGGTCTTATACCGAACCAGCGGGAACGACCGGCTTTGCCGGTTACAATGTTTTCATGTTCAATATTTCCCACCTGGCCTATAGTGGCCCGGCAACTTTGCAAAACAAGACGCATTTCACCTGATGGCAGGCGCAAATGGACATACCTGCCCTCTTTCGCCATTAACTGGGCCGATGCTCCTGCCGAGCGTACTAACTTCCCGCCGCCACCAGGATACAACTCGATATTATGAATCAAAGTACCCAGCGGGATATTTCGCAGAGGCAAAGTATTACCTGCCTTGATGTCGGCATCCGGCCCGGAAACAACGGTCATTCCTACTTCCAGACCAAGAGGAGCCAGGATATAACTTTTTTCACCATCAGCATAATGAAGCAAAGCAATTCGTGCCGCGCGGTTCGGATCATATTCGACAGAAGCTACTTTAGCCGGAATACCATCCCTGTTTCGCTTGAAATCAATAATCCTGTACATGCGCTTATGTCCACCACCACGATGACGCACGGTTATCTTGCCGCGGACATTACGACCGGCGTTTCTTTTAAGGGGCCTGACCAGAGACTTTTCAGGCTTATCGGTGGTTATTTCTGCAAACCCAGAAACAGTAACAAACCTTCGTCCCGGCGATGTAGGATTAAATTTTTTAACTGCCACTTAAGTCTACCCCCCTTTTGAACAAATATCAGCTAGAAAATCTCGATTTTATCTCCTTGCTTTAATGTCACGATAGCTTTTTTACGGTCCGGCTTATAGCCGGCGATATTACGAACCCTGCACGGCTTACCCTTGACATTCATGGTGTTTATCTTAATCACTTGAACCTTGAAAAGTTCTTCTACCGCCTTCTTAATTTCAACCTTGTTCGCCGCTGGCTCGACAATAAAGGTGTACTTATTTTGTCCCGCCAGGGAGTAAGTCTTCTCTGTAACCATCGGCCACTTGACGATATCACGCGGATTCTTCATTTAAGAGTGCCTCCTCTACCCTGGCCAGGGCATCTCTAGTAATGATCAGTGTATCAAAAGCCAAAAGGTCATAAATGTTTAACCCCTTAACGGTAACTGACTTGACACCAGGAATGTTGCGTGCTGATTTAAAAACATTTTCATCTTTTAACGCCGTTACTAAAAGAACACCTTCCGTCACCTTCAGGTTATCCAAAATATCTAACATTTCCCTGGTCTTGGGACGCTCCAGCTTTAATTCATCCAGCACCAAAATCTTACCCCCCTCAACCTTGGAAGAAAGGGCAGATTTTATCGCCAGCCGGCGTACCTTCTTGGGAATGGTATAACTGTAATCCCGCGGATGAGGGCCAAATATAATACCCCCGCCCCGCCACAACGGCGAGCGAATGCTGCCATGTCTTGCCCNNGGTCCGCCTCCACTTACTTCGCCCCGCGTTTTGGTATCACTGGTCCCCCGCCGGCGACCGGCAAGATGCTTAACAACTACATCGTGCAAAACAAAACTATTAACAGGAACACCAAAAACCTCATTATTCAGTTCTACCTCTCCCAACTGATCGCCGTTAACGTTATACAATGAAACTCTGGGCATAAGCTCACCCTTTCCTTATGATCGAGCCTTAACGCTGTTTTTTACCAGTACCAGACTGCCCCGGGAACCAGGAATGGCTCCTTTAACAATCAGCATGTTTCGATCGGCGTCAACCTGTACTATCTCCAGGTTTTGCACCGTAACCCGCTCCACTCCGTAATGACCGGGAAGCTTCCGGCCCCTGAATACCCGCGCCGGACCCTTAGCAGCAAGAGAACCGGGCCGGCGGTGATACTTGGAGCCGTGGGTCATAGGACCGCGGTGAAAACCATGCCGTTTTATACCTCCGGTAAAGCCGTGTCCTTTGGAAATACCCACCACATCTACTCTTTCCCCTGCTTTAAACAGATCGGCTTTAATCTCCTCTCCTACCTGGTAGGAATTACTATCAGGCACACGCAACTCCTTTAAGACTCGCATCGGCTTTAATCCCGCCCGGGCAAAGTGACCCTTTAAAGGTTTATTGGAACGATACTCTTTTTCTTCTTCAAAACCAAGCTGTACGGCGTTATAACCATCCTGCTCGGGTGTCTTCTTTTGTACAACAACACAGGGACCTGCTTTCACAATAGTAACCGGAACGGCTACCCCGGCATCAGTAAAAACCTGTGTCATACCAACCTTCCTGCCCAAGATTCCTCCAGGCATAAAACACAAGCCTCCTTATAACAGTCGTCGGTTGTCAGACGTCGGAATCATTTCATATACCAATAGCTAATTGCCAGCTTTCAATAAGATCATAGAAAACCTGTTCCCGCTTTATTCACTAAAAAAACTGGCAGCCAAAACGCTTGATGCTTACAATTTTATTTCAATATCTACACCAGCAGGCAAATCCAAACGCATCAGCGCATCCACCGTCTTGGGCGTAGGGTCCAGGATGTCAATTAAGCGTTTGTGCGTTCTCATTTCAAACTGTTCTCGCGAA
>DMIY01000032.1 GCA_003457075.1 Desulfotomaculum sp.
CTCAGGATCTGGCCAGGGTCTTTCTTCCGGAGGGAGGAAATCTCCCTGGTCTGCAACAAAGCCGTATTCTTCGCCCAGCTTTTTAACTTGCTTAACTTGCTCAACGCTTAGCTGCATAATTTTTTCACCAGACTTTCGTTTAAAACATGTACTTTTTTCTTTTCGTCTCCGTCAGACAAAATATCGAGGTAGATCTCAAGCTGTTCTTGCCTATGAACCCAGAACGCCAGGTTCTCGTAAGCCTCGTAAGAAGTTAGCGACTTCTCAAGTGATCGCGCCACCAGGCAAAGCCGCTGATAAGCGTGGTTGCAAAGCGCATCAAGCATCTGCTTTGCTTCTCGCTGTTCTTTTGCCTCCCGCACCCGCCTGCGGGCCTCCGGGCCGGGTCTACCACCCACCGGCAAGCCGAAGTCTGCTGCGATCTGCCGGGCAGCTTCAACCGGCCGGATACCCAGAGCACGGGCCACCAGGGTAACGCTATCCCCACCTGCGCCGCAGCCAAAGCATTTAAAGCCGCCATCAGGGAAGATGGTGAAAGATGGGGTTTTGTCTCCGTGGAAGGGGCACTTTGCAACCAGCCGGCTGCCGGACCTCTTGAACTCCATGGCCGGCAGATACCTGGTCAAGACAGCTTCAATAGGAATTTCTTTCACTGCATCGAAAACATTGAATTTTGCGGTATCCTGTGGTATAATATTTATGGTGATTCTCCTTTCGGTTTCGTTTTTTAGTCCAGGGCCCGGCGCCTACTCGCCGGGCCTTCTGCTTTTTCTTGTAAAGAGTAAAATATACATCAAAGTATGACTCTGCAATTTGACTTAAATGGGTTTCAGTTGAAAATCCTTGACGTATAAATTTTTTGACTTTCTTCGGCAGTTAGCTCCGGAATCGCTTTAACGGCGTTCCAGCAGGGCAAATTTGAACGTTGACCCGTTACCCCATAAAAGGGGATACCCGGCCTCTTTTTCGTTGCAAAATAGCGCCTTCTCAGTAATCCTTAGAGAATTGCCCGCTCCCCGCTCATTTTGTTTAGAGAGATCATTTTTGTGAAAAACTCACTGTTAAAAAAAAATTAATGAGCAGTGATCCCTATCTGCTTTTTTCAGTGAGTTTTGTCTTGTTTCTGGCATCATCCATCAAGCTTGTGGCCGCCCGAAACTTAACTACCTTCACACCGCGCTTAGAAATCACCGGATATAACACACCCAACCCCGTAAATTGCGCGGATTTCCCTGCTCGGACATTTTCCCCCACTACATCAGCGAAATGCTCAAGCACCTCCCGCGCGTCTTTTTTGTAACAACCCATGCGGGCAGCAACCTCTTTCACCAGCGCGGGGGTGGTGACTTTTTCGGCGTTCATGTTGTTTTCCTCCTTCCTGTATCCTATTGTGAAAATAATAAGCCGCCGGTTTTCCCGGCGGCTTATCGTCTATTCCACCAGCCGCACTCTTTTCTTTACTACCCGCTTATCCCTGATCAAATCTACACGCCTGTATCCATATATCGGTTTTAATTCCTCTTTCGGCTCTCCGGGCAACTCAATAATCGCCACCGGCGGGAACCAACCAGATTGAGATGTTTCCACCGGCGTCGGCGGCACGTGAGGCGCTTCACTTCCCGTCAGGTCACGCACCATTTTATTATCGTCGTATTTCGCTTCGTCATGCGTACCGTCGAATTTCTCAGACTGCCAGTTACTCTCAAGATCATTGCTGTTGTTGTAATAATCTATCGAAGCGATTATCTTGTACTGCCCTGTGCCAAGACTGAACCCGTAATCATAGTTGTACGTCAGGTCCTGATTGGGTTCAAAGTAATAGTTTATCGTGTCGCCAAACTGCGTTAGTTTGCTGTAATCTACTTCGTACCGGTAAAACCTTAGCCTTGCCCAGCCGCCAACGCTGAAGGTGGACTTATACGATGCCTTTACTTTCAGCGTCTGGCTTATCTGTGGACTGGTCACATCCTCGCCAGTGGCAGTGTCGTACACGTGCATGTCGTAGCAGGACAGGTTGTTCTCACCTGTGGGCGGCTCCGGCCCGGGAGGTTTCGGCGTAGGCGTATGCCCTACCATGCCTTGCGTCTGGTAGTTGTCGTTGTAATTGATATTCGGCATGGCGCGGCCTTCCCAAGGTATGTATAACGCTTTCTCAGTCACGCCCCCGGCTCCGTGAACATATGTTCCAGTTAAAGAACCGTAAGCGTATTGAGTTATCAACGGCTCGCAAACGGACTTTGACCCAAGCCCGTTCGCAGCGTTGATGTTTACCGTCGCTATCACTGTGTAATCACCCTGCTGCACGGGCGCTGTAAAAACGTACTGGAATACGCCATTTCCGTTTATTTTGTTCATGGCGGGTATATCGCCTGTTCTTTCGTCGATCAGTATCATCTTTCCATCGCTTAATAACTCGTAAGCCCTGAATTTGACGTTTACCGCTTTGTAAGGCGTTGTGTTATGAATATAAGCGGTGTAAGTATCCTCTGTCTGATCAGGGTCTGAATAAGTCTGCTCTAATTCTGTCATCGTCAATCCGTAAGGAAACGCTACTATAACGTCCGCGCTGGTGCTCTTGCCGGAGGGGTCTGTGTACAGCATGGTCGCCGCTTTCTTAGTTAAATTGATCTCTCCGTATGCATCGCCTTTCTTGGCGTACCAGTACCGTTTCTTGCCGCGTGCGTCGTATCCGCCGGCCACGTCCGCAGGAGGGTTG
>DMIY01000167.1 GCA_003457075.1 Desulfotomaculum sp.
CTTATGTTCGGAATCTTGATCCGGAAGACGCCGTTAACCTGGTTGAGAATGCTGTAGATTGGGAAAGATTAATGATAGATTTTTCTGATGGTGATAAAAAGAAGCGTTTTATTTTAGAGGAAAAGGACAAAAAATACCTCTGGTATCCGTTTACCCAGATGAAGGATTGGGTATCTTTTGCGCCGGTGATTATTGAGCGTGGCGAGGGCTCCTTTTTAATTGACATGGAGGGGAAAAGATATTACGATGGCGTATCTTCCCTGTGGCTGAATGTACACGGCCACCGCCGGGCAGAGATTGACCAGGCCATTTCTGCCCAATTGGCCAAGATTGCCCATAGTACCATGCTGGGGTTGAGTCATGCGGGGGCCATAGAATTGGCCGGGGAATTGATAAAATGTGCTCCCGCCGGGTTAAGCAAGGTATTTTACTCGGATAACGGCTCTACGGCGGTGGAAGTAGCCTTGAAAATGGTTTTCCAATACTGGCAACTGAAGGGGGAGAAGGCGAAAACCAGGTTTTTAACCTTGACCAACGCCTATCACGGTGATACTATAGGCTCGGTAAGTGTTGGTGGAATTGACCTTTTTCATCAAATTTTCCATCCCTTGTTATTCCAGACCATTATGGCGCCTTCTCCTTACTGTTACCGGTGCAGCTTGCGTAAAGAGCCGGGCAGTTGTGATCTGGCCTGTGTTTTCCGGACAGAAGAACTCTTGCGGCAGCATCAGCAGGAACTGGCGGCCATGATCATCGAGCCCAAGGTGCAGGGAGCAGGCGGAATGCTGGTGCAGCCACCGGGTTATCTGTCCCGGATCAGGGAGCTTTGTACCCGTTATAACGTGTTGTTGATTGCTGACGAAGTAGCCACCGGCTTCGGTAAAACGGGGAAAATGTTTGCCTGTGAGCACGAGAACATTTCTCCCGACTTGATGGCCGTAAGCAAGGGCATCACCCGCGGATATTTGCCTTTAGCAGCTACCCTGGTTAATGATGAAATCTACAATGCTTTTTATGCAGATTATAATGAACAAAAAACTTTCTTTCACGGCCACTCCTATACGGGCAACCCATTGGCCTGCGCGGCCGCCCTGGCCAGTATGGGCATATTTTCCAGGAACAGGGTTATAGAAAACCTGCAGCCCAAAATTAAGTATGTTTCAGAGCGGTTAAAGGCTTTTGAACAACTGCCGGTGGTGGGTGATGTTCGCCAGAGCGGTTTTATGGTTGGGGTAGAGTTGGTGAGGGATAAAGAAACCAAAAAACCATTTCCTTTAGAAGAAAAGAGGGGGATTAAAACCTGCCTGGCAGCAAGAGAAAGAGGGATGATCATCCGGCCGCTGGGTGATGTTGTTGTTTTGATGCCTCCTTTATCCGTTACTGTGGAGGAACTGGGGGAAATGCTGGATATTCTTTGGCAGAGTATATCTGTTAATTGTTTTTGATTTTTAAGGGTGATCTTATTATGGGTTCGGATCAGCTTACATTGTCTGCTGTAAGGCAGGCCGGCCAGAGGCTTGCAGGTGTAATTCGTCCTACGCCGCTCGATTATTCGTCCACCTTTAGCCGGTTGACCGGCAGTGAGCTTTACTTTAAGCTGGAAAACTTGCAGAAGACAGGTTCTTTTAAAATTCGTGGAGCTTACAATAAAATTTGCTCCTTGAGTAAAACGGCCTGTCAGCGGGGAGTAATTGCAGCTTCGGCAGGCAATCACGCCCAGGGCGTGGCTTATGCTGCCACGCGTGCCGGGATCAAAGCCACTATTGTCATGCCGGAAAGGGCGCCGATTTCTAAAGTTATGGCTACTCAAGGGTATGGTGCGCAGGTAGTGCTTGCCGGAGAGGATTATGATCAGGCGCTTGCCCGGGCAAAAATACTGCAAGAGGAAACAGGAGCGACTTTTGTCCATAGTTTTGATGACTTTGAGGTAATGGCCGGACAGGGGACAATTGCCCTGGAGTTATTGGCAGAACTTCCCGGCCTGGAGGCGGTTGTGGCGCCTGTGGGAGGTGGTGGTTTGATTGCCGGCATAGCCTTGGTTGTTAAAACCTTAAAACCGTCAGTGAAAGTAATCGGTGTTCAGACCTCGGTGGCGCCGGCCGTCTACCTTTCACTTAAAAACAAAAGTATTCAGAAACTCCCGCCAGCCCGTACCATTGCCGACGGGATAAATGTGCGCCGGCCGGGAGAGCTTGCCTTTGGCTTGATCAGCCGTTATGTAGATGATTTAGTGCTGGTGGAAGAAGAAGAGATTACCCAGGCCATTATGCTGTTCCTGGAGCGCTCGAAGATTGTTGTGGAAGGAGCAGGGGCAGTCGGGCTGGCTGCCCTTTTGCATGGCCGTTTGTCTTTACCTGCTAAAAAGGTGGTTGTAATTATCAGCGGCGGTAATATTGATGCCAATATCATTTCCATAATAATTGAGCGTGGTCTGGTAAAATCAGGCCGCCGGCTGCACCTGCGCCTGGTGATTCCCGACCAGCCAGGCAGTCTTTCCGGACTGCTTTCTTTGCTGGCCGGCATGCAGGCAAACCTTATTTCCATCAATCACGACCGGATCAAACCTCAAGTTCCCCTGCAGCAGGCGGAGGTAGAACTGGTTTTAGAAACCCGGGACCGGGAACACCTGAATTTTATCTTGGAGGCGCTGGACAGGGAAGGATATGAGCTGCCTGTGAGGAAGACATAAAGGGTATAGACAGGAGGGCATACAGGAATAGGGTAAAAAAACCGGGAGGCATCTTACTTTGTGCCTGATACTTTAAGGGTGGTTAGTTTATTAAATGACTTATACAGAAGTTGAATCGCTGCCTCTGGTTTTAAAAGGTAAAAGTAACTAACACTACAGCGTAATTTAAAAGTT
>DMIY01000066.1 GCA_003457075.1 Desulfotomaculum sp.
CCCCGGCCCCGTCTTTGTCCGCCACGGCTTTCTCAAGCCCTACTCCGAGCTTTTGCAGGTCGGACAGGTAGGCCTGGATAACCTCCACGGAGGTAAGGCGGTATTCGTGCAGGAGATAGGCCAGCAACTGCGCAACGGGGCGGCGCATTTCATAGGCTGCCGTGGCTTCCGGCGAGGGCTCTATTATCCCCAATTCCTCAAGCTGGTTTATCACCCGTTGCGGCGCGGGGTCGGTTTCTTTGCGGCAGGCCAGCACTTCCTCCCGCAGCTCGGTCTCGGTTATGCGGGAGCGCTTTTCGTAGAGGCGTTCCAGCAGCCCGCTATGGTCTGCCGCGAAGCGAAAAAAAGTAAGAGGACTTATTATTGCCATATTACTTCTGACTAGTCTGTTTGCCCCCAACCGCAGATAGGCACTTTGTCAAAAGCGAGGCTTATGACGTTCGATATTAAGCATTGGTCTTGCCTCTATCTCTGCTGCTCAGGGGCCGCCCGTTCTGCATCGTTGTCAATGTTCAAGATATACGTCTTTCCAGGAACTTCTTTTGATCTTCTGCCAAGATCTCTCTTGAGGGAGTCCACTGGAAAGCGGGCAGTATCTCTAAATATGCATCGAGTGCAGATTCAGCAGACTTCGTTATTAGATCACTGGATGAAACCCGTTTTGTTACCACCAAGGGTTCCTGTCTGCAAACATGTCCATAATGGAAATTGCGGCCTATATCCCAAAAATATAATTGACGGTTTTGTGTTCCGAATAACTTTATTTCGATATCAAGCCCCGCGGGATAAATACTCTTATGCGCTAAGCGGGAGGCAAACTCAAAGATCTCGGTGAATCGGTAAAGTCCTGCGATAGCTTCAAATCCTTTTACATTACCGTCCGACAATCTGGAAAGAACCTCGGTTTGCTCATACCAATCACTTTCAATGCCGAAGAAATGTATGAACTGGCCGTCACGATAAAAACGCCAATATTCATTTAGAGCACGAAATGAGACAAATGACTCAATAAAATCCTGATATGAAATTAAGAATCCATCCTTCTGATTTATATGCGGAAAATCCCAGCCTCTCAGCTGTACGCGTGTTTTCTCAATTGTGCCTCGGCATGTCTCTATTGTCAGAGCTTCCGCTAATGGCTGAGTAGGCATAAGCCGTACCTGCCAATACCCTTTGGATTGGATGTGCTGAATCTGCTGATCTGGCGACGTTATTTCAACCATTTCTCGAAATCTCCTAGAGTCTTTTTGGGTGCCGCCTCGGTTTTGGTTTCAGGTGCCGAAGGCGCTAGTCCGGCACGGGTGTTTCGGTTAAGTTGGTATAACTGCCACTTATCAACTGCCAGATCAATAACCTCGGACAATTCCGGAGTGTCTTTTATCGCTACAGACTCGTTCATTCTTAAAGCCCTGATATAAAATACTCCTTCGTGCAATTCCGCGATAAAATCACCGTCTCCGCTTTTGGAACAAACTACCGGATATAAATCAAATTCCTTAACCTGTATAACAACGAACTTCTTTCCCTTATCCTCTACGTGAGAAACCGTAAACTGGGCAGTTGGCTTAACGTGGGCATTTGCATATGCCTGTACATCGTCCTGCTTAAAAGAGTTGAAATGATCGTCGGTCATCCCCTCGGGCGCCCAAGTCCCGTCTTTAACGCCTATCACCAAAAATCCGCCGTCCTTTATATTGGACAGCGCAATAATCGTGCGGGTTAATTTCGCTTTCCAGTAATCGTTATTCCACGGGACACTCTGCTTGTATTCAATATTGCGTTCTTCTCGACCGTGATAAACGACTTCCAATAATTGTTCGGAATTCATGGTCTTAGTGTTTCTGCGCTCTTCTTGAAATTTCGGAGAAGTCGCCATTCGTCGGCATCACGAACAAGCAGCGGCCATCACTTCGTGATTCCCAAACCGCGCCAATCGCCCGCTTTTCTGCCGCGTCGGTCCCGTCAAAAAGATGCTTGCCTTTATATTCCACAGCCATTACCCTGCCGTCTACCAACTGGCAGATAAAATCCGGATAGAACCAATCTGTCGAGGTCTGCAGCCGGAACGAGGTGGCTTTACGGGGAAGATTTCTGACCCAGAACTTAACCTCGGGCATTTCATCCAGGAACTGAGCGCATTTGAATTCCTCGGTGGTCTCATTGTGGGAGGTCGTCTCATCCAGTTCACCGGGCCGGGGACCGAAGTAGTGCTTCTTGAATTGGAAGCCTCCGTCGTATAACGAACCGGGCTCATACTGCATCAGCTTGAAATTAATAATGTTTTTATCGCTAACGGTTAATGAGGACGCGGGAAGCAGGAAAGACTGGAAGGCGGTCTTACGTTCGCTCGCGCGATGTTCCTGTATACGTGTGTCAATCGCGTCGCGCAGGCGGAAGCGGTCCAGCGCCAGCACATTCATATCGTTAATTCCATGCTTTGCCATAAGCCCGCGTATCGCCTTGCGCATAAACTCAGCCGATTCGCCGGCGGGAATATCCTGATGGTCAATGTGCCGGTCGAGCCAGGCGGCCAAGCCTTCCAGTGTCCAATCATTTATGCCGCCAAGGCCTAAAACCTGCTGGTGCAGGGTTACAATAAAATCTGTCGGCGCGTCTTTGCTTATTATGGTTTGAACCTCGCCCCTTGCGCCCACGTCTTGGACGCCGCTTTTGCCTACTGGGCGCACCAACGGGTTGTAGTTCTCATTTAAGCCGGCATCTTTCCCCCCCAGGCGCCATGGATGCTCCAAAAGGAAGGTGCTTTCAAATTCAAAAAGGTCACCATTTTCTTTAACGCATAAGATCGGTACTTGGAAATCAAGAGACTGCTCATAGTAGGAGGGCTGGCGGGAATGGCCGGTGCCGCCAAAAGCCACTTCGGCTGCGCGCACGATGCCGACGATTACTTCCACCCTGGCTTTTGCCTCGGGTGTTTTAGCGCAATCCTTAAGTCTTTCCGTTTCCTTTTTGTCCAAAGGAACAAAAACCGTGAGTTCGCCTGCGGGATCAATTCTGATTTTCCCGGCAAGTGCGGTCTCCTGGGCGCGGGCGGCTTCTACATCCATTTCTACGCCTGGAACAAACTTTACCGTCTGCGGTTGGAAACCAAGCGGGAGGATGCCCTGCGGGACGGGGATGATTATCCTTTCAGCTTCCGCCGCCGTAAAGCCGTTGCTCTCCAGGGCTTCGCGCAGTTCAGCCAGAACTTCTCCGATGGATTGCGAAACTGAGAACGCATAGGCGCAGTTTAAATCCGGGTGCTGCTTTGCCTGGGCGCGCGGAAGCCGTAGTATGCGCCCTACTATCTGCTCTATGGCAGTGGAGGAGCGGGTTTCTTTTAAGCTGCAAAGCACATAAGCGAACGGGCAGTCCCAGCCTTCCCGCAATTTCTGGACTGTGATTATATAGCGAACCGGGCACTTCGGGGACGTGATGTCTTTTATGTCTTTCAGCTCGTCGAGCGAACCGACAGAAATCTTTATTTCCTCTTTGCCAATACCATACTCGGACACAAGCCGGGCGCGCAGCGGTTCGCAGGCATCAACTTTCTCAGCCTGTATCAGCATTATCGGGCGTAAATATTCGCCGGTAGCCTGCGCTTCCGTAGTTGCCAGCTTTTCCAAGTCAGCACGCAGGGAAACGGCTTCCGCTAATAGTTGGTCCCCCTGGCTGGGGTGCCTGGTGATGACACGTAAGGGAAGCTTAACCATGTCCGCAGCTTTCAACTCTGCTGCGGAAACCCGGTGCAGGATATTGGATGGGTTGGTCCCGGTTAAAACCGGGGTGGCTGTAAATTCTATAACGCAGGAGGGGAGCACAGCCCCAAGGGTAGAGAAGGAAAGGTCGGTGCGGGCATTATGCGCCTCGTCGACAATTACTATAGGGCGGTGAAGGCGGAGTATGTTCACCAGAGAAGGTTTCGGTTTGCCGTCCGCACCGAGCAATAAATCCCCAAGGCGACCAGCCGGGACATTCTGCAAGTGGTCTAAAAACACACCATTATCATCATAAACTTTTCTTCCATCGGTATCTTCAACGCGGAAGGACTGAATTGTGGCAACAATTACAACTGTCTGCCCCTCGACCGTGGCACGCGAAAGTTGCAAGGCCTCGCTGATTGTTAGAACTTCAACAGGGCCGCAGGCAAGTTCCAGAGCGCGGCGGTAAGGGTGACGGGTGTCACGCAACGCATCTGCGGTCTGGTCAAGAATTGTATTGCTGGGCACAAGCCAAAGTACAACAGAGCGTTCGGCGTGTAGCAGTTCTTCCATGGCAATGCCGGCGGTATGGCAGGCCAAGAGTGTTTTGCCGCCGCCAGTGGGTACGCGCAGGCAGATATAGGGCATGGCGGCGCTAAGCCCCTCAATGGTTACAGGAATATAGGGAATGGGCTGCCGATTATTGCGGACCAGCGCGGCCTGAAAAGCCGCCTCGGGCCGGCCTTCTTTAGAGCATTGGCGAAAAAACTCCTGTAGTGAATCAAGTGCCCGCAGTTGGTAGTCTTTTAGTGTAATCATGATACTTTTATCTCGTAGGGGGTTTGCCGGATAATGATTTTTTCTGTGTGCAACCTATCGTGCCCAAGTAGGCAACCGGCGCAGTAAATAATTTTCTGGCCCTTAAAAGGTGGGAGTTTGGCTAAGATAGAACGGGTAAGCACATTGCCGCCGTTAACGGTCTTATCGCCAAGGATTCCATTGTATAGAAGGTAGACGGCAACGCCGCGAAATATTCCAAGAAGCGGGGTTTTGGAAATGCGCTCGCGTGGTAGCGGTTCGCCTGTTTCCGTAAAATACACATGGCGGGCCAGGTCGGCAAAGCTTACTGTCGCCCGGATATGTCCGCCCTCTTCGAATAGCGGCTCACCGAGCTCGCAATAACGGAAACCGCCTCCAAGGCCTTCAATTGCTTCTCCTTTTGGGGTTGTATATCCGTGAGCGACACGACGTACACGTTCCGCAGTAATAGCTTTTGATATTTTAGGCTCAAGCTCAACAAGAACAAATTGACGGGGTGACTTGTCCGCATTTGCTTTGTTGAGGTTTAATACTGCGTGCCCAGTTGTGCCTGAGCCAGCAAAAGAATCTAGAACGATATCCCCTGGTTTTGTGGCTATCTGTAAAATGCGTTCAATTAGGCGGCTGGGTTTAGGAGTCGCAAAATCTATATCCTGGCCCAAAATCGCATATATTTCTTTTTTTGATTCGTCGGTGTGCCCGACTTCTTCATGTGGCCACCACGTCCAAGGAACCATCCCTTCAACTTCTGAAAGATACCTTATGACATTAGGTTGTGAATCGCCACCTTTCCCGAACCAAATGCGCCCTTGTGCCCTATAGCTTTCAAATGTTGCTTTTGAAAGAGCCCAGCAGCGGCCTTTTGAGGGGTGTAATATTTTTCCTGAAGGTGTTGTAATCGGGTAAAAC
>DMIY01000202.1 GCA_003457075.1 Desulfotomaculum sp.
GTTGAATATGTTGGATATGTTGGGTATGTTGTTTCAAGGAAGCGCTATTATAATAATAACATTTTTTATGATAATTCGACAAGTTTTCGGTAAATCCTTCAAGAGTTCGACTTTTTTTGGAAAAATTTTCTGTTAAGGTTCGTGCCTGGATTTTAATCCTAACGCTACCATTAACGCCAGGGCCTTATCCAGCGTTTCCTCGTACTCCCTCAAGGGGTCGAAATCAGCCGTGATACCTCCTCCAACCTGAAAGTAAGCCTGTTCGTTTTTAACAATAATTGTCCTGATTACAATATTTAGATCGGCATTGCCATTGAAGCTGAGATAGCCGATTGAGCCGGTATAAATTCCTCGTCTTACGGGTTCCAGTTCTTCGATTATTTCCATGGCCCTTATTTTAGGGGCGCCTGTTATGGAACCACCGGGGAAAGAGGCTTCCAAGAGATCTGTCGTCTCTTTATCAGTGGACAATTTACCGACTACTGTAGAGACCAGGTGAAATACAGTGGCATATTCTTCCAGCCGGAATAATTCAGGTACCTGTACTGAACCTGTCTGGCAAACCCGCCCCAGATCATTTCGTTCCAGGTCAACGATCATTACCAGTTCAGCCCTGTCTTTTTCACTCTGCCACAGTTCGTTGCGCAAGCGCAGATCATCGCCGGCATTCCGGCCGCGGGGACGGGTTCCTTTAATCGGTCTGGTTTCCACATGTTTGCCGGTGATTTTAAGGAATCGTTCGGGAGAGGCACTGATCACCTGTACGTCGCCGAAATCCATATAAGCCGCCATGGGAGCCGGATTAATAGCCCGCAGCCGCCCGTAAAGCGCCCAGGGTTCTATCGTTCGGGAGAGGGAAAACCGTTGGGAAAGATTTACCTGGTATATTTCCCCGGCCTTTATATATTTCCTGGCCCGCTGTACAATTCTGCAGTAACTGTCCTGGTTAAAATGGCAAAATATCCTGTTGTTTCTTTGTATTTCGGCATATTTTGGCAGTTCTTGATGGGCAACTCTTTTTTTGTTTTTCCTTGCTTCCGGTTCGGGTATATAATTAACGAGAGAGCTGCGTATTTTGCACAATCGTTCCCGTGCCCGGCAGTACGCCCTTGTACGTTCTGTTTCCGGTAATCCCGTGGAAACAATAAACACTGCATTGTCAACCTGATCTATTGCTACTACCACGTCATAAAAACCCAGACACAGGTCAGGCAAGAGCAAATCGTCAACTGCCCGCTCAGGTATCTTTTCCAGCATCCGTCCCAGGTCGTAACTAAAATAACCCACTGCTCCGCCGCAGAAAGGGAAAGGGAAACCAGGCACGTCGAGTTTGTAAGCGTTCAGCAATTCTTTTAGTTTGGACAAGGGATGACCGCTGAAACTCTCTTTGCCTTGCCGGGTGATTAGCTCCAAACGGCGGCCTTTAGAACGAAAGATCAAAAAGGGATCTACCCCTATAAAAGAATAATACCCCAGTCCTTCAACAACCAGGCTGCTGTCTAAAAGAAAGGAATATGGCTTGCCTGCCAGCGCATCGTATAGCGCAGGCGCGTCGGCGGGCAATTCGATGCGCTCTATTAAGGGTAAGCTGATCACAGGCAACTCCCCAGAAAATAGAATTTTGCTTGCCGTTCGTTCCTAAAAACAAAGAAAAAACCAGCCCTGCTGGTCCTCACCCCAAATCTCCGAGTCGTCTCTTCTCCAACCGGCCTCGTCTCAAAGCTCCACAAAACTCGTTTTTTTTATTTACAAAATGAGGCACACAGGAATTTTCTCCTCAAAAGCATACTTCAATGATATTTCGATAAGTTGTCGTAAGATTCCTGTATAAATCCTGGATCCGTGATAAATAAAAAATTGCTTCCCTGGCTTAATCTCAAAGAGAACCACTGAAGAGTATAGATTTCGGGAAGCAAGGGAATATCAAAGGAAATACCATTGGTAATTGTGTTATACTGTTTTTGACAGACTGCCTTCTTATGGTTCAGCATGGAAAACACTCGAAACGTCGCTGGTTTGCTTTCCCTAAGCCGGTTAAGAAAGGAAGGGTTTATGTTGAAGCCGTTCAAAATTTACGACCATGTTTATCAGATTGGCGGCCCGCAACTCACCGCCCCGGAAGACTGCTGCATCTACCTTCTCGACGGCGGCGCGGAACTGGCTATAATCGACGCCGGGGTAGGCCGGAGCGCATCCGAACTGATCAACAACATCGAAAAACTCGGTTTTGACCCCGCGCTGGTCAGGTACATCGTTGCCACGCACGGCCACATCGACCACACGGGCGGGCTGGCCTATATAAAAGAAAAACTGGGGGCCAAAGTGGCGGCCCACGAGCGGGAACTGGCGGCAGTGGAGGGGGAAAATGCCGCGCTCACCGCCGCTCATTATTACGGCGTGAAATACAAACCAATAACGGTAGAAATCGTTCTCAAAGGAGATCAAGAAACCCTGAGCGTGGGGGATCTTCGGCTTATTTGTCTGCATACGCCCGGCCACACTCCCGGCGGGATTTCCCCTTATGTGGATACAGGCGAAAAAAGAATACTTTTTGGACAGGATATCCACGGCCCGTTTAACCCCGCCTGGGGGTCGAACCTGGAGGAGTGGGGGAAATCCATGCGCCGGCTTTTAGCCCTGCAACCCGATATTCTCTGCGAGGGTCACTTCGGCATCTACCAGCCGGCCGAAAAGGCCAGGCAATATATTGAAGGTTATCTGGAACTCTATTTATAACCGCATCCGGGTGCACAACGGACATAAACCGTGGCGGGAGAAGAAGAATTAAGCCTGCTGGGCAATCGCCGGGAATTCTTTCCTCAAACAAGGAGATCTTGCCGGCCAGCAGGGCAGCAAGCTTGCGCCATTTAAGACCGGGGAAGGGAGAGCGCGTTGTTGAAAGTTTGTTGATGGATCTTTTGCATCGTCCCGGGCAGGAGTATTTCCAAACCTGTAAAAGTTATGTTAAAATTGTAGTCACCGGGTACGCCGGTTTAATTGCGACGCAAGAATGAGATAGAGAAACAGGAGTTAGGCTTGTGATCAGGAATATGGTCTCTTCCATGGGAGCCGTCCTGGAGGAAAAGAAGTCTATATTTGTAGATCTGAGTTGTTCTTATGTGCCGGTGGAAATCATTCATGCAGCAGGTCTTGTTCCCCGGCGGCTGCTTCCGCCCGCTCCAAAAGAAACAGGATTACTGCCTCATAATTCATGTTCTTATGCCCGGGCCTGCGTTGAACATTATAACCCGGCGCCCGTTGTTTTTACTGTCTGCTGTGACGGATTGCGCCGCTGCTATGATGTGCGCAAGTCCAGAGGGGATAATGTCTTTATTTTGGATCTCCCCCGTCAGGTTACCAGCACGTGCATACAGCATTACAGAGAGGAGTTGTTGCGGTTTGCTCAATGGCTTGCCGTATTTTCAGGCCGGCCGGTTTGTGAAACGTCGCTGGAAAGGTCAATGGCGCTTTACCGCGACCTGCGTTTACGGTTAAAAGAGTTGCAAAACGCCGGTTGTTCGCCTGTGGGGTTTAATGAACTGGTGCAGATTACCCTTGCTTCTGCTCCGGAGGATTCCCGGTTATTGCTGGAAGGAATTCACAAAACACGGGAAATCTCAGTTGAAACCGGTTCCGTTCTTCTTACCGGCGCCATACTGCCGGATGCCGGCATCTTAAGAGTGCTGGAAGAAAACAATGCCGCCGCGGTAGTTGCTGACTTTTGTATTGGAGACCGGTACTGGTTGGAAATAGAATATCCTGCCGGTGAAGACAGGTGGCTGACTTTAGCCCGGGCTTACCTCGAAAAGCCTCCCTGCCCCAGGATGGCCGGGTTTTCCAGGCGTTTTTCTTATCTGCGGGGCCTTCTTGACCGGACGGGCGCCCATGGTGTGATTTTATATGGCGTTAAATTCTGTGATCACAGTCTTTACGATGTCCCCTTGTGGCGTTCCCTGTGCAGTGAACGGGGAATCCCCTTTCTTTACCTGGAGGGAGAATACAGGGGGGGCATACCGGCTCAGTTTCACACTCGTATTCAGGCTTTTTTGGAGACGATCTGATTTATGTCTTTTAAAAGATATATTGGCCCAAAGGTACAATCCGCTCGGTGGCAAAAGTATATAATATCTCCTTATCCTTATTTATTTCTGGAAAAAGTAGCCAGGCTATGGCGGCCCGGGAAGTTGACGCGCCATGTCAGAATTTCCGTGCAGTGTGGTCTGCGTCTTTTACGCTTAGCCTACGGCCGGAGCAGGCCGGTGGTGTGGACCAATGTATATACGCCGCCGGAGTTAATCTGGGCCATGGGCGGCATTCCTTTAATGCCTGAGGTGATTGCTGCTGTTGCTGCCGATTTGGGCTGGAGTAACAACTTTCTTCAGTCTGCAGAAGGAACCTGGTACTCTACGGACCTGTGTAGTTTCCACCGCTGTGCTTTGGGCATGGCCGTTGCCCGGGTGTTACCACGTCCGGATGTGATTGTGGCTACAAGCCACCTGTGCGATGGAGCAGTTAAGTTTCTGGAAATGGCCGGCAGAATGTATGGCTGCCCTTATTACCTTTTGCATATTCCCTACCGGGACGATAATTATTCCAGATCCTGGCTGGCTGGGGAGTTGGCAGCCCTGTCGCAGGAACTCAAGCCTCTTTTGCCTTCCAGTGAGCGGGAAATATCCCTTGTTGCCGGGAATGTCAACTCTGCCCGGGAACAGATGCTGGCAGTAAACGAATTGCGCCGGAATGTTCCTGCGCCCTGGCGTGGAGATGAGGCGCTCGGCAGGGTAGTGATGTTCTTGAACATGCTTGGAGCCAGGGAGACAGTGGATTTTTATCGTACCCTAAGACAGGAATTGGAATACAGGGTGAAAAAAGGACTTCCTGTGGCGCCGGAGCAAAAGTACCGCCTTTTGTGGCTGCATTTTAAGCCTTTTTATGCCAATTCTTTGATGGATCTGCTGGAGTGCAAGCGGGGAGGGGTAATTGCTTTTGAAGAGGTAAATGCCGTTACCTGGGACAGGCTGTCTTTGGAGGATTGGTGGGGAAGCATGGCAGCCAGGATTTTAACCAATCCTTTGTGGGGTCCAGGGGAAAGACGTGTAGATCTGGCAATGAAATTAGTCTGCGAGTATAAGATTGATGGGGTGATCCACTTTTCCCACTGGGGCTGCCGTCAGAGTACGGGGATGGTAAGTCTTTTCCGCGAAGCTTTTGGCCGGGAGAAGATCCCTTTTTTGAATCTGGAGGGAGACTGTGTTGATCCCCGCAATTTTATGGAGGGCCAGAGCGCCACGCGGGTAGAAAGTTTTCTGGAGATATTGGAGCCCAAGGGGGTATAGCTTATCGGTCAGGTCATCTGCATTAACGGAAACTTCTTCACTGCCGGCAACTCTGGTATTTCACCTCTGGATCAGGGCTTTCTTTACGGCTATGGTCTTTTTGAGACTATTCTGGTTAAAGAGGGCGTCCCTGTGTTCTGGCAGGATCACTTTGACCGCTTGTTTGCTTCAGCAAAAACCTTGGAGATTCCCGTTTCTTATTCAGTTGCCGGGCTTGAGGAGTTGGTAAGGAAGATCATTAATAAAAATTCTGTTAGAAATGGCTCGGTACGCCTAACCATCACTGCCGGCGCGGCGGG
>DMIY01000051.1 GCA_003457075.1 Desulfotomaculum sp.
GGAAAGTTCCGTTCCTATACCGGTGAGGCGGGGCAGCAGGTAGTTCAACTGGGCCAATTCCACCTGCAGCTTGCCTTCCCTGGTGCGGGCCCTTTGGGCGAAGATGTCTAGAATCAGCGCCGTCCGGTCGATAATGCGGCAGCCGATGGCGTTTTGCAGGTTGCGGGTCTGAGTGTGAGTGAGTTCTTCGTCAAATATGACCAGTGCGGCGGACAGGTTTTGCCGGAGAAGGGCTAGTTCTTTTACCTTGCCCCGGCCGATAAAGAAAGCCGCATCCGGCCTGCTTTTTTGTTGCAGCACCTTTGCCACAGGCACTGCGCCGGCTGTTTCCGCCAGGCGGGCCAGTTCCTCCAGGGATTCCATGCTTTCTATGGCTATCAGAACGGCTTTCCCCCTCTCGCGGTGCTCTTTTGTTGCCGGGGCGGAAGGGGGCTTTATTCTTGTCTCAATGTCCCGGAGCAGGGGCAACAACGGGAAGTCGGCCATTTCTGCGGCAGACATGGGTCCGAAGGTTTGGCAGGCGTAATTCAACAACCCGTCCTGCGGTTCCGGGCAGGCTACGTACGACTCCTTAATTTTCCCTTCCTGTACTCCCATGGCCGCCATGGCGTCAAGGCGCATGGCCATGATGGCGGCGTAGTCGGCCGGGCTTAAAAGACCGCTCCCCGAAGGGTGGGTGTGGATGCAGCGCAGGCCGGAGAGCCGGAATTTGCCGCGGCGCCTGCTGTGCTCCTGCAACTGTGCCGTGTCGGCGTCGCCGGCGCCCACATAAACTACTTTCCCCCGGCGATCGATCAGCACGATCAGTTCGCGCCGGCTGTTTCCGGATACGGCTGCCAGAAGTTGAGCCGTTTCCAGGGGAATAATGCCGTTTTTGTTTGCCTGGAGGCTGTAAATACCTTGCAGCAGTTCCAGGTCGGCTTTCTTCATACCGCTGGTGTTTCCGTAAACTGTTCTGGCCAAATGGCTTCCTTTCCGGTTTTGCATAGGGCTTACGGAGGAACTTGTAGTTCACTGTATCATGATCATAATGCTTCCGGAGCGGGGTGTCAAAGCAAATGTTTAATTTGAGGTCCGGGTATTATTTAGGATTGCATGCCTTGCAGCAAAATAAAGAAGGATTTTGCAATGATTCAGCATGACGGCGCCTTTTGTGTTATAATGCATTATATATAAGCGAAAGGGAAGTTGCATTCAGCACTGACATGCAATAACACCTCCCGTTTCTATTATAACGCACATTTTCTGTACATCAACAGCTACTTTGTTTCTGTTTGGATATTTTCTACCCTCATCCACAGAAACTGATAAACTGCCTGATTTAGGATTTTTTCTGGAGAGCTTTTTAACAAATTGAGTCAAGAATATGCCGCCCAGGGGAATGTCAATCATGTAGTGAGGGTAGAGGTTCAGGAAGCTGTAACTTTTTAAGGTAAAGGGAGGACAGGCCTGCCCTCCCTCCCTTGAAGCATTTACTGCTTTGCCATGTTTTCCTGCGCGAAACGGATCATTTGCCTTACCATGTTTCCGCCGATTTTTCCCCCTATGCGGCCACCTACTGCGCCGCAAGAGCGGGAACTGAGTTCTCCCCAATAACCGTTTTTTATGTGGGGGGTGAATCCCAGTTCTTGAGCAATTTCATACTTCATGGTATCCATAACCCGGTTCCAGTTTTGGGGGGTGGTTTTTGGTTGCTTGATGCGCAGAGCGTAACCCAGTTCGTCGGCAATTTCATACTTGAAAACGTCCAGTTTGGAGGCGGCAGCAGGAACCAATAACTCGTTTTTATTATTTGTGTTTGACAAATGACAACACCTCCTCGATCATTATTATTTCCCACAGCATTTAAATAAATTCAGTTTTAAAAACACTGTTTTGTCAAGATAAGACAGCTAGGATTTTTTGTGCGTTTGTAGTTGTTTTGCCCGGAAAATCTTACTAAGCTGGCATTTGATCATGGGCTGGAGTAAACAGTTTTTTTAATGCCGGGTAAACACCGCTTTTGTCTTTAATGGTTACCACCGTAAACCTCGGGTTGTCAGTTTTTTTGTAGGATGAGCGCAGTGTGCTTGTATAATGATAAGCCCCCTCGATTTCGCCGTAGCCGACCAGGTTGCATACATTTAAAAGTTCGTTCACCAGTTTAATGCACAGATCGTTATCCGAGCTCAAGTTATCGCCATCGGAAAAATGAAAGGCATAGATGTTGTAATCCAGGGGACTGTACCTTTTTTCAATAATTTCAAGAGCCAGTTTATACACCGAGGAGCAGCGTGTACCGCCGCTAGCGCCTTTAGTGAAAAACTCTTCTTCTGTTGTTTCCCTGGCCTCTGCATGATGGGCCAGGAAGACGATTTGCACATTTTGGTACCTTGTGCGCAGAAAACGCACCATCCAGAAAAAAAAGCTGCGTGCTATGTATTTTTCGAAAGGACCCATAGAACCCGAAGTGTCCATCATAGCCAGGATTACAGCGTTAGACCCGTACTTGTGAGTAAGATCCCAGGTTTTATAGCGCAGGTCGTCAGGAGTAATTTGCTGCAGGCCGGGTTGTCCTTTTAAGGCATTGCGTTTAATTGCTTCCAGGATGGTGCGTTTGCGGTCGATGTTGCTGCTGATTCCCTTTTTGCGTATATCTTTAAACTCAACTGCATCTGAAGCCAGTTCCGGTTTCTTTTTCGGTTCAAGATAGGGCAGTCCTAAATCTTCAAAGATCATTTCAGCCAGTTCGTCAATAGTAATTTCAGCTTCGTAGTAATCTATGCCCGGTTCTTCACCCGCTCCTTTTCCCTGTCCGTTCCCACTCGGGGGATCGGAACCCAGTATATCGCCCGCCTTGCTTTTTCCTTCTCCCTGTCCTGTGTGCATGCGTTTGCCCTGATCGTAGTGAAAATGATATTCATCAAGGGTACGAATAGGGACTTTGATAATTTTATTGTTGTCGGACATGATAATGCTTTCTTCGCTGACCACATCGGCAAGATTTTTCTTAAGTACTTCCTTGATTTTTTCTTGATGCCGCTGCCGGTCAATTTCACCTTTGCGGTGTAATGACCAGTCCTCCCGGGAGATTATATAGTTACCGGGCATTGGTGTTTCCCCCTATCTGTTTAAAAGGCTTCCCACGTATTTGAGCAGTTCATTGGCACAACTGGCGCAGTAGCCGTATTCCGAGATCAGCTTAGCACTGACCTCGTTAATTCGTTTGAGTTGTTCAGCATCGGGTGTCTTGGTAGAGGTAGTTATCTTCACTACATCTTTGAGATCGGTAAAGAGTTTTTTCTCTACTGCTTCTCTTAAGCGTTCGTGGGAGGTGTAATCAAATTTTTTACCTTTTCTGGCGTAGCTGGATAAACGAATGAGTATCTCTTCCCGGAAAACTTTCTTGACGTTTTCAGATACACCAATTTGCTCTTCAATGGAACGCATCAGTTTTTCGTCCGGGTCCATTTCTTCATCGGTAATAGGGTCTTTTATTCTAGTATTGTTGCAATAAGCTTCTACATTATCCAGGTAGTTGTCAAATAAAACTCTGGCCGATTCCTCGTAAGAGTACACAAATGCCTTTTGCACTTCCTTTTTAGCGATTTCATCGTATTCTTTTCTGGCCACCGAAATAAAATTAAGCAACCTGTCTCTTTCTTCCCTGGTAATAGATGGGTGCTGGTCCAATCCGTCCTTTAATGCCCGTAATACGTCCAGCGCGTTGATGCACTGGGTGGAAGTGCGAATTAATGCCGAGGAAAGGCGGTTGATTACATAACGTGGATCAACGCCACTCATCCCTTCATCAAGGGCTTCATTTTGCAGTTCAATAAGGTCTTTTTGCTTGAATCCTTCCACGTCTTCCCCGTCGTATAACTTCATTTTTTTAACCGGATCCATGCCTTGTTTCTTGCTTTCCTTAAGCCGGGAAAGCACGGAAAAGACACTGGCCAACCTCAAAGCATGAGGAGCAATATGAATGTTCTTCAGGTCGCTTTGACAGATCAACTTTTCATATATTTTCGTTTCTTCACTAACCTTGAGGTTGTACGGTATTTTTATTATAATAATGCGCGACTGCAGGGCTTCGTTTTTCTTGTTGGCTATAAAAGCCTTATACTCGTTTTCATTAGTGTGGGCGACTATCATTTCGTCGGCGTAAATTAAAGCAAATCGGCCGGCTTTAAAGTTTCCCTCCTGAGAAAGGCTGAGTAAATTCCACAGGAATTTTTCATCGCATTTGAGCATCTCCTGAAATTCCATCAGTCCCCGGTTGGCAATGTTCAATTCACCATCAAAACGGTAGGCGCGGGGATCAGACTCGGCGCCGTATTCGGCAATGGTAGAAAAATCCACACTTCCCGTAAGATCAGCAATATCCTGGGATTTCGGGTCGGAAGGAGTGAAAGTGCCGACGCCCAACCGGTTTTCCTCCGAAAGAAAGATTCTTTCTACCACTACCTTCTCAATTTGTCCGTTATGTTCTCCTTCCAGCATTAAGCGGCAGGACGGGCACAGTTCACCTTCCACATATAAGTTATATTCTTTTTGGAATTCTTCCCGTAATTCTTTAGGAATCAGGTGGAGTGGCTCTTCATGCATCGGACAGCCTTTAATCGCGTAAACAGCCCCTTCGTCTGTACGGCTGAATTTTTCCAGACCTCGCTTTAACATGGCTACCAGAGTAGACTTACCCCCGCTTACAGGGCCCATTAAGAGCAGGATGCGTTTGCGCACGTCCAACCGGCGGGCCGCGGGGTGGAAATATTCTTCTACCAGCTTTTCGAGCGTTTTGTCTAAACCAAACAACTCTGCTGAAAAGAAATTGTACCGTTTGACGCCGTTTACCTCTTCTGCCCCTCTTCTTTTAATCATTTCATAAATGCGGGCGTGGCTCAGTTGACTTACATTCGGGGATTTTTTGATAATCTTGAGGTAATCTTGGAAAGTACCCTGCCAGGCAAGCTTCTTTTCCGAGGAACGATGATCTTCAAGTCGCTTTATAAAATCCATGATTTCACTCCTTCGAAAAATATATTTATCGCCGGGACACTAAGAGCGCATGGTTTTAAGAAATGCAAAAAGATGAGTAAACTTAAGATTAATGCAGGCAAAGGATTAGCAACAGTATTTTACAAGAAAGAGTAATCTGTCGATGTTTATCGTTTTGATACTATAGTATATGCAAAACAAAAAAAAGCAGAAGCCTTTAGCTCCTGTCCGCCAGAAAAAAATACATTTTATTGTAGAATATTCATAATCTGGGATAACGTTCTTTTTTGAGCCAGCATTCTATTATCTGCCAGAGCTCGTCTTTCCCCTGCCCTGTTTTTGCTGAAAATATTATCAGGGGTATTTCCTCTGTGAGGCCGAGGGTTTTTTTAATGCTCCGCATCTGTTTTAATACTGAGGAGCGCGAGAGTTTGTCTGCTTTTGTGGCCACTACCGCGGCAGACAACTGGTAGTGGCTTAACCACTCGTAAAGCTGATTATCCTGGCCAGTGGGAGGATGGCGAAGATCTACGATCTGGACCACACCACACAGTTGTTTTCTTTTCTGCAAGTAAATTTCTACCAACCGGCCCCAGCTTTTTTTTATTTCCCCGGGCGCCTTTGCATAACCGTACCCCGGCAGGTCTACCAAGAAAAACTGCCCGTTAATCAAATAAAAATTAAGAGTTTGTGTTCTGCCCGGAGTATTGCTGACCCTGGCCAGGCTCTTCCGGTTTACTAATTTATTCAGCAGGGAAGACTTGCCTACATTGGAACGCCCGGCCAGGGCCACCTCGTATTCCACCCCGGCCGGGCATTGTGCTAGTTTTATGGCGGAAGCTTTAAAACCGGCGGAAACGACTTTCATGAATGTACCTGCGGTCCCCTTTCGTTTGTGAGGCCGGGCTGATACGAAACTTCATGGAGCATAGCCGGCACGCTTAAGTCTGTGGGTAGCTGTTGATTTTCTTTTTCCAACAGGGCTTCTTCCAATACCTCGTCCATATTTTCCATGTAAACAAACTCGAGTTTACTCTTGATATTGTTAGGTACCTCATCGAGATCTTTCTTATTATCTTGAGGAA
Source organism: Desulfotomaculum sp. (assembly GCA_003457075.1). Taxonomy (GTDB): domain Bacteria; phylum Bacillota; class Desulfotomaculia; order Desulfotomaculales; family Nap2-2B; genus UBA4053. The sequence continues at coordinate 6,063 of DMIY01000051.1, forward strand.
GTAAGATTTTCCTGATCCCAGCCCGGTGAGCGGCAAGCACTTTTTCCTTAATTCCTCCTACGGGCAGAATCCGGCCGCGCAGGGTAATTTCACCGGTCATGGCTACATCATGCCGTACTTTACGTCCGGTCAGGGCTGAAGCCAAAGCACAGGCCATAGTAATTCCTGCGGAAGGACCATCTTTAGGTATGGCGCCTTCCGGTATGTGGACGTGAATATCGTGCTTCTCAAAGAAATCATTATCAATACCCAGTTCGGCAGACCGGCTGCGCACATAACTGTATCCGGCCTGAGCCGATTCCTTCATTACTTCACCTAATTTGCCGGTAAGTGTCAGATGGCCACTGCCTTTGTATAACGTAACTTCAATGTTCAGCGTATCACCGCCGGCTTCCGTCCAGGCCAGGCCGACGACCGTACCAACCTGATCCTCTTTTTCGGCTACTCCGTAGTGGAATCGGGGAGTACCAAGGAATTGAGTCAGGTTTTGTACTGTTACCCTTACTTTCTTGACATCTCTGGTTACAATTTGTTTGGCTGCTTTCCGGCAGACGGCGGCCAGTTGGCGTTCCATGTTGCGAACGCCGCTTTCCCGTGTATATTCTCTGATTATCTTGCGGATTGTATTCTCAGAAATACTCAGCATCTGTGAACTTAACCCGTGTTCTTTTAATTGTTTGGGCAGCAGGTGGCGCAGCGCGATTTGAACTTTTTCCTCTTCGGTATAGCCGGAGAGGTTGATTAATTCCATGCGATCCAGAAGCGGCCTTGGAATATTATGCTGAATATTAGCTGTAGTAATGAACATCACGTTCGATAAATCAAAGGGTATCTCAATGTAATGATCGCTAAAGCTGTTATTTTGTTCGGGATCTAATACTTCCAGCAAGGCGGCTGAAGGATCTCCCCGGAAATCCATACTCATTTTGTCGACTTCATCCAGCAGGAAGACCGGGTTTTTGGAATCAGCAGTGCGCATCCCGTGGATTATCCTGCCGGGCAGCGCTCCCACATACGTACGGCGGTGACCGCGAATTTCTGCCTCGTCACGCACGCCTCCCAGAGAAATACGAACAAACTTGCGTTCTAATGCCCTGGCAATAGACTTTCCCAGGGAAGTTTTACCTACCCCCGGCGGACCCACAAAGCATAAGATGGGACCTTTCATATTTTTGGAAAGCTTGCGGATGGCCAGGTATTCCAGAATACGCTCCTTCACATTTTTTAATCCATAGTGATCTTCTTCCAGAATCTCTTCGGCTATCTTGATATCCAGGCGGTCACGTGTGCTTTTGCTCCACGGTATAGCTATCAGCCAGTCCAGATAATTGCGTACAACTGTAGATTCGGCTGCCATAGGGGGCATTTTTTCCAGCCTTTCCACTTCTTTGAGGGCTTTTTCTTCAACTTCCTTGGGCAGCTTTACTTCTTTTATCTTCTGGCGGTATTCTTCCGCTTCTACCACCCGTTCATCTTTTTCTCCCAGTTCCCGCTGGATTGCTTTTATCTGTTCACGCAAATAGTATTCCTTTTGTGTTTTTTCCATTTGTTTGCGCACGCGAATATTGATTTTGCGCTCCAGTTCTACTATTTCCAGTTCCCTGGCGACGAACGAGCATAGTTTCTCCAATCTTTGAACAATATCCACCGCTTCCAGTATTTGCTGTTTATCTTCAATCCGCAAAGGCAGATGGGAGGCTATAATGTCGGCCAGCCGGCCCGGTTCTTCCAGGCTGACCACTGTAACCACCATTTCCGGAGGAACACGCTTGGATAATTTTACATATTGCTCGAACTGGTAAACCAGGTTGCGCATCAGGGCCTCTATTTCAGGGGTTTTAACGGACACCTCGGAAAATTGTTCTGCTTCTACCGTGATGTAAGAATCACCGGTTAAAAATTTTCTGATCCTCCCTCTGGCAATTCCTTCAACCAATACCCTGATCGTACCACCGGGCAACTTCATAATTTGCTTGACTTCGGCTATGGTACCCGTCGGGAAGATGTCTTCTTCTCCGGGATCGTCGGTTTGGGCTTCCTTTTGGATAGCCAGAAAAACTGTTCTTTCCTTGAGCATGGTTTCCTCGACGGCCTGGATTGATTTTTCCCTACCCACGTCCAAATGGATAACCATATATGGAAACACTAAAACTCCTCTTAAAGGCAGCAACGGCAGTGCCTTGATATGGAAACTCATGGCCGCTCACCTCTTCTAGAATTTTATCTAATCTTATAAGCTATCAAACGCATCAAATTTATTTTAACATATATCTTGTTTTATCGCTACAGCAATAACTCCCAATTAAAAAAAGAAACCTGGTCAAAGCCAGGTTTGCACTGAAAAATCATGTTAAATTTAATTTAATTTTCAGCGCTAATAAATCTGCCGCCAGGTAGGGAAACTATTGGGGAAATGTCTGGCGCTGCTTTATCCTGGCATCCGGGCAGTCTGGATTTGTGCGTCAAATCCGGTTCCTTTAAAAGAGCAATTTTAAACACATCTCCCAATTCTTCGATTGGAACTGCTTCAATATCCAGCATCTTACGGAAGAGTTCTTGGAAATTTTCCCTGGGCATCATTACTTGTTTGACTCCTGCCTGACGTGCTGCTTCTACCTTGGTTATTATACCTCCCACAGGCATAAGCAGGCCGCGGATAGAGATCTCTCCTGTCATGGCTACCGTGTTATCCACCGGGATGCCCGTTATGGCTGAGTAAATTGCCGTGGCTACGGCTACTCCCGCTGAAGGACCGTCCACCGGCGTACCGCCGGGGAAGTTGACGTGCAGGTCGTAATCGTGGGGATTCACCCCGGTAATCCGTTGCAGCACAGTAAGAACATTTTCCACTGCCCCGCGAGCCATGCTTTTGCGTCTAAGAGTACGCCCGCGCCCGCCTAATTCCTCTTCTTCCACTACTCCGGTAACGATTATCTTTCCCTGGCCGTGCTTTACGGGAAATGCGGCAACTTCAATTTCTAGCAGGCTACCCATGCCCGGACCGTAAACCGCCAGCCCGTTAACCACTCCCACCTGGGGCTGGGCAGCTATTTTTTTATCAGGACGGGGAGAATACTGTCCATTGTTAATCACACATTCCAATTCGGCAGTTGTGATTTGCTTCCTGTCTTCCGTAAGGGCAATGCCGGCTGCAATCTGAATCATGTTTACCGCCTCCCGGCCGTTGGTGGCGTATTTTTTAATTGCTTTCAGTCCTTCTTCGGTTAATGAAAAGCCGGCGCTTCGTGCAGCGTTGACAGCAATCGCGGCAACTTCATAGGGCAGCAGTTGCCTGAAGAAAATCTCCACGCAGCGGGAACGGATAGCCGGTGAAATATCTTCCGGTGTCCTGGTGGTGGCTCCTACCAGGCGAAAGTCCGCCGGCAGGCCGTTTTGGAAAATATCGTGAATGTGACCGGGGATATTTGTGTCTTCGGGGCTGTAATAGGTGCTTTCCAGTTGTACCTTGCGGTCCTCCAGCACCTTTAGCAGCTTGTTCATCTGTACGGGGTGGAGTTCTCCTATCTCGTCGATGAAAAGCATACCCCCGTGAGCCCTGGTTACTGCGCCGGGTTTAGGTTGAGGAATGCCTGCTATACCCAGGGGTCCCGCACCCTGGTAAATTGGGTCGTGAACCGACCCAATCAAGGGATCGGCAATGCCCCGTTCATCAAAGCGGGCAATGGTAGCGTCTACTTCAATAAATCTGGCATTTTCTTTAAAGGGAGATTGGGGATTGCGCCTGGCTTCTTCCAATACCAGGCGAGCGGCAGCGGTCTTGCCCACGCCCGGCGGTCCATAAATTATCACATGTTGGGGATTTGGCCCGCAAAGTGTCGCTCGCAGGGCCTTTAGGCCTTCCTGTTGGCCGATGATGTCTTCAAGCCTGGCCGGGCGTGTTTTTTCGGAAAGGGGTTCGGTAAGCGAAATGGCGCGTAAGCGCTGTAGTTTCTCCATTTCCTTATGGGATTCCCGTTGCACTGCTGTTTTATTACCCTGTTGGATCTTTAATAAGTTCCAAAAGTAAAGACCGATGATTACGCCAAAGAAAACCTGGATAAAAGTAAAAAAGCCGCCAAGTCCGCCGGGAATTTCCATCGCCTTAAGATGCCCCCCTGTTTTGAGAAACTATGCATTACTTAGTATTGCCCTTCAAATGGTCTTTAAAACCTGTGGATTTGAAACATTAGGGAGAAATGGCAGCGGTAAGGTTTGCGCCGGCACAGTCAGGCAAGCTGAGTAGTTACAAATAAGGAAAGGACAGGGATTATCTCCTGTCCTTTAAGATTATTGCTGTTAACTTACCTTAAGCTGTTTCTTCCTTTCTTTTTTTCTTTCTTTCTGCTGTTACCATTAGTGGCTTTTCCCTCTTTAAAATGGTGTCTTTGGTAATAATGCATTTGGAAATGTCATCCCGGGAGGGAATCTCGTACATTACATCCAGCATGATTTGTTCCAGTATGGCGCGCAGACCGCGGGCGCCGGTATTACGTTTCGTGGCTTCT
>DMIY01000200.1 GCA_003457075.1 Desulfotomaculum sp.
GTGCAGATACATGTGAGCCAAAAACAACCCTGCCACTAAAGCCATGCCTGCACCCAATGTTCCCAGCAAAATCGATGACCTGGCTCCTGCAAAAAACAACATGCTGAACATAACGGCTATAAACACTAATGAGGTACCTAAATCCGGCTGCTTGAGAACCAAGATAACGGGTATGCCAACATAAATAAAACAGGGGAACAAATCCCTTACGCGGGCCAGGTTTCCCTGCCGTTTAACTAGAAAACCGGTAAATGTAATAATCATTAATACTTTGGAAAATTCTGAAGGCTGAAAAGCAAACGGCCCCACGTCAATCCAGCGCTGCGCGCCATAAGCCATATGCCCGGTTACCAGAACCGCCCCTAAGATGAACAGATTAAATATATAAAGCAGGCGCGTGTGTTTTAGTAAATCTTCGTAAGGGATATAGATTATTACTCCCATAAAAACAATGCCGATCAAAAACCAGGTCAATTGTTTTAAAATATATGTGTAATCCAGGTACAAAAAGCGCACAAGTACGTTTGTATCTTGCAACCGGCTGAACGAATCACCGGTAAATTCTAAAGTAGCGCTGCCGATCGCCACCAGGCCAAATAAAACCAAGGCACTTACTACTATAATCAGGGTGTAATCAAGGCTTTTAAGCATCCTTGCCAGGCTCACCGGCTTTTGTCCCTTCCCTTGAAAATTGTTTAAATGCTGGAGGCCAATCCGCCATTTAACCGTTTCATGCCCCGCACCGGAATGCTAGCCACCAATGCCACCTGGTTATCGCTTGTTTCCAGGTTAACTTCCAGTGCCTGCTCATCTATATCCATGTAATGTGAAATTACCTTGATCAGTTCCGTTTTCAATATCTCCAGCAACTCCGGTGACACACCGGCCCGGTCATGCACCAATACCAGCCGCAATCTCTCCTTGGCTACATTTTTACTGCCGCCGGTTTCTCGCCCGAATATCTTTAACAGAAAGTCAAACACTTTAAGCCCACCCCTTTACGTGTTTTACTTAAACCCGATTATACGGCGCAACCTGCCAACAAAGCCGTTCTGATCCAGGTTCATCATGGGCACTGTTTCCCCTTTCATCCGGCGAACAATATTGCGATAGGCCTGGCCCGAACGAGAACGTTCATCTTGGACCACAGCGTCACCACGATTCGTGCTGATTACCACCATTTCATCCTCCGGTACCACACCCAAAAGCTCGATCGCCAGAATATCTATAATATCTTCAATGCTCATCATATCCCCATGGCGAACCATCTTGGGACGCAAACGGTTAATAACCAGGGTGGGGTTCCGTAACTCTGCCGCCTCCAACAAACCTACTACCCGGTCGGCATCCCGTACTGCGGCTACCTCCGGAGTAGTAACTACAATTGCCTTTTCCGCCCCGGCAATGGCATTCCGAAAACCCTGCTCGATGCCTGCCGGACAATCAATAATCACATATTCAAATTCCTGCACAAGGTCTGCGCATAATTTTTTCATCTGCTCTGGATTAACAGCCGTTTTATCTTTAGTCTGGGCGGCAGGCAAAAGAAACAACCCTTCAAAACGCTTATCCTTAATCAGCGCCTGTCTTAGACGGCAATGACCACCGGTAACGTCGGTAAGGTCATAAACTATACGATTTTCCAGGCCGAGCAATACATCCAGATTGCGTAATCCTATATCAGCATCTATCAGCGCCACCTTATGATCCAAAGCAGCCAGACCAGTACCCAGATTGGCGGTAGTAGTTGTTTTCCCTACTCCTCCTTTCCCCGAGGTTACCACAATTACTTCGCTCAATAATCGCTCCTCCTCTTTAATTTATTTGCAACCCGAACTAAACAACAAAACCCTGTCGTTCACCACCGGTTTGAAACACTTCTATTGTTACCACATCATCTTTAATCCGTGCAATTTCCGGCTGACTGGGCCTTGCTGATTCGTCTTCCGGGGGCCGGGTAATGTGATTGGCAATCCGCAACTGGGTCGGTTGCAGACGAAAGGCCACTACCACGGCCTGTTCGTCTCCTGCGGCGCCGGCATGAACCATCCCGCGCAAGGCCCCAAGAACAACAACATGACCGGAGGCCATAACCTCAGCCCCGGGATTTACATCCCCCAGGATAACTACATTACCGCTAAAATTTATTTTTTGCCCGGAACGGAGAGTGCGCCGCACCAGGATAGTGTTGTCATCAACTAAATCATCTATTTCCTGGGCTTTGCGTGTTTTCTTGTTCCCTTGCTCCTGCATCTCCAGCACCAAGGCCACCTCTCCTTGTTTATCCTCTTGATAATAGAAATTCTACATCAGGCAACCAAATCCTGCTAATTGAAATTAAAAAATGCAACTGCATTTATCCATCATTTGGCTTCTTAGAATTGTTTTGAAGATCAAAGTAAGCATCTAAAATCTGACGGGCCACCGGGCCTGCAATTCCACTACCCTTGCCTCCATACCCCACAACCACCGATATTGCCACCTCGGGCTCCTCATAAGGAGCAAAAGCCAGGAAAAGAGCATTGGCATTTCCCGCTTTATCTCCCACTTCCGCGGTGCCCGTCTTGGCCGCCGCCTGGTATTCGGCGCCGGCAAACACACCCGCCGCCGTTCCTCCCGGCAGCATGGCAGCCATATGCATTCCCTCCCGGATAATTTGAAGGGTATTGGGAGATATATTTGCCTCACGCGCCAGGTATGGGGGAAATTTCTGAGTCACTCTTCCGCCGGGAGCGATTATCTTCTTAATCAGATAGGGCCGGAAAATCCTCCCCCCGTTGGCAATGGCGGCTGCGTAATTGGCCAGTTGAATAGCAGTAAACTTATTATCCTGTTGGCCGATGGACATATCCATGCTATCGTACTCATGCCACTGGGACTCCCACAGATTCCCCCGCCAAACTTCTTTTTTGCGCTCCGGTGAAGCCACCTGCCCTGCTTTTTCGCCGGGAAGGTCAATACCCGTCCGTTCCCCCAGCCCATATTCCATGGCATATTTTCCCATCAAGGCAGGACCGGTCCGAATACCAAACATATAAAAGAAAGTATCACAGGAAACCTGCAGGGCCTTTCTTAAGTTAACCTCCCCATGAGCCCTCCAGTCTTTCTTGCCCTTATAGAACCCCGGACAATAGATTTTCGCTTCTGGTTCACTCACTTTACCTTCCAATAAAGCTGTAGCCGTCACCATTTTAAACGTGGAACCAGGAGTGTAAATCTCCTCTATGGCATGGTTTTTAAAAACACCTTTGCCGCTTAATTTCTGGTATTCTTCAGGTGGCAATTCACGTGTAAAAACAGTGGGATCGTAAGAAGGAATGCTGGCCATGGCCAGTACCTCGCCAGTGCGCACATTTAATACCACTGCTGCGCCGGTGACCGGTTTTCCCCCGGGAATCTTTGCATAACCCAATTTCCTGGCTTGTTCTGCCCAGTGGGACAGGGCATCTTGAGCCACTCGCTGCAAACGGCTGTCAATGGTCAGAACCAGTTTACTGCCTGCTACGGGCGATTTCATTCCCAGGTAGCGAACAGGGCGGGCCAGGGCATCTACTTCTACCAGCCGTCCGCCTCTTTGCCCGCGTAAAAAAGGCTGATATTTATTTTCCAATCCCGTCTGGCCGAAATCATCTCCCAGTTGATAACCCTTATCCTCATTTTTCTCCAGTTGTTGTTGATCAATTTCCCTGACAAAACCCACTACCTGAGCCAACAAGTCCTTCTGTGGATAATCACGAACAGGCTCTATATCAATAAAAACCCCCGGTAAATCCAGGCGATTCTCTTCCAGCCTGGCAACTGTCTCAAAACTTACGCCAACAGCTACTTGAACCGGCTCGTACAGTTTCAGCTTCTGTTTCTGTATTTTTTTCTGAATATCCCCTTCAATTTCCTCTGCCCTTTTGCCCTTATAAATCTCTTCTCCAATCAGCAGCCGGGCCAGCCTTTCCACCACCCGCTCAGTATCTTCTGTCCCCAGGTAGGCTATTGAAACTGTATACACCGGTCTGTTTCCCACCACACGGATACCATTGCGGTCAATCATCTCACCACGCGGTGCGGCAATGGGAATCAATCGCTGGTGGTTCAACCGGGCCTTCGTCCGGTATTTATCCACCTCCACCAATTGCAAATAGGCTACCCGGACAATAAGCACCAAAAAAGCCCCAACTACCAGGGCCGCGAAAAAACGCATTTTCTTCTCCAGTTTTCTGCGTTCCATAAACATACTCTCCAGGTTGCAAAATGAAGATTGTAAATTGCAAAATTTAGCTTAAAAGCGGCTCAGTACGATAAAACCATTTACTCAACAACAAGGCCGTAAAGGCATTATAAACAGCACCGGGAAAAATAACCTTAAGCAAGGCTATCCCCGGCGAAATAGAAATATCCACATAAGCAAGCAATAAATAGTGAACCACTCCCCCGGACAAAGAAACCAGCAAGGTAACAACAGCAGCCATAACGC
>DMIY01000036.1 GCA_003457075.1 Desulfotomaculum sp.
CCCAACCCCAGGTCGACATCCCCCGCCGTGTTACAAAAGTTAGGGAAGAAAGCCCTTTTACGGTAATTTCCCGGGATGGGATCTTTATTGTGGAAGGAAAGCAGGTTGAAAAACTGGTGGCTATGACCGATTTAAATAACCGGCACTCACTTGACCGCCTGCAAAAGATATTTGACCGGATGGGGCTGGAGAGGGCCCTGCAGGCCGCGGGCATTAAAGAAGGCGATACCGTTCAGGTGGGAAAATATCAGTTTACTTTTTATCAGTAATTGCAATAATTATAATTTGTGTTATACTTTTGTGTTATACTAATGATGTAATTTTTTACAGGAGTGACCTGGCAGATTGGAGCAGAGGCAATTCCCTCCCATTAAACGGATCGTGGTAAAAATTGGTTCGAGTTCACTGATCTGTCCTACTGGCGGTCCCAATCTTTCTTTAATCGAAAACATGGTTTACCAACTGGCTGATTTGCATGGCGAGGGAAAGGAAGTGCTTTTAGTAACTTCTGGGGCCATCGGCCTGGGTGTTAGGCGGCTGGGTTATTCCCGCCGTCCCAAAACTATTCCCGAAAAACAGGCTGCTGCGGCTGTAGGGCAAGGTATATTGATCCATACCTACGAAAAGTTTTTTGCTGAGTATAATATACCTGTAGGTCAGGTACTGTTGACGCGTGAAGATTTTGCCGACCGCAAGCGGTTCTTAAATGCCCGCAACACCATGTTTACCCTGCTGCGAATGGGCGTATTACCTGTGATCAATGAAAATGATACGGTAGCGGTAGAAGAGATCAAACTGGGTGATAATGATAATCTGGCTGCGCTTGTTGGTGGTCTTGTCGATGCCGAGATGTTGATTTTATTATCGGATATTGATGGATTTTATACAGGCGATCCCTCCTTTGCTCCGGCCAGATTGATACCTGAAATTAGAGAAATCACTCCGGAAATAGAAATGATTGCTTCCGGTTCAAAGGATGCCCTGGGTACCGGGGGAATGATTACAAAGTTGCAGGCGGCACGGATTGCCATGCATTCAGATATGATCATGGTCCTGGCAGATTCCCGGGAAAAGAACGTGGTGCGTCGCGTGGTAGCCGGCGAGTCATTGGGTACCGTTTTTTGGCCTTCAATCCGGCTTGATAACAGGAGACGATGGATAGCTTATAGCTCGACCGTACAGGGTAAAATTCATATCGATGAGGGTGCGGCAATAGCCTTGTTACGCAAGGGGAAGAGTCTTTTGCCTTCAGGTGTCAACCGCGTTGAAGGAAACTTTGAGATGGGGAATACGGTAAGCGTGGTCGAGCCCGGAGGACATGAAATTGCCCGTGGTATTGTGAACTTTTCATCTGCAGAAATTGATGCTATTAAAGGTACCAGGACGGGGGAAAGATTAAAACCTGTAGGTTGCAAAGGTTATGACGAAGTAATCCACCGCAATAATATGGCGCTGAACATTTAGAGCTTAAAAATGCAAAATATGATAATCAGCGTGAATATAAATTTACAAGTTTCAATTTATACTTTTCAATTTACAATTCTAAAGAGGGGCGGCCTGGTAGCATTGAAGCGGCTCGGAATCATGGGTGGGACTTTTGATCCTGTTCACTACGGTCATCTGGTGGCAGCAGAGGGAGCGCGTTACCAGTTTCAATTAGAAAAGATAATCTTTGTCCCGACCGGCTGGCCGCCACACAAAGCCCCTGAAGAAGTATCAGAACCACGCCACCGTCTGGCATTAACCCGCCTGGCAATTAACAGCAACCCGTTCTTCGCTGTTTCTGCCATGGAAATAGAAAGGAACGGTTTGTCGTACACAATTGATACAGTCAGAGAAACATCCAACCTTTTCCCCGGCGCTCAAATTTTTTTTATTACCGGAGCGGATGCAGTGCTGGAGATACTCAACTGGAAGAATGTGGCAGAACTGCTTTCTATATGCCTTTTTATTGCCGCTACACGTCCCGGCTACCGGCTGGGTAGCTTAAAAGCCAGGTTACATGGCTTTTCTCCTTCACAGTTAGAGCGAATCATTGTTATGGAAGTTCCGGCGCTGGCTATTTCTTCTACCGATATTCGTCAGCGAATCAAGAAGGGAAGGCCAATTAAATATTTGTTGCCGGAAGCGGTAGAAAATTACATTTTGGAGCACGGCTTGTATCAGAAGCAAATATCTTAAGTTGATCTTTGCATTGAGATAATTGCTTCTGATAATAATACAAAGCAGGAGAGGCAAATTTTTTGAACAATGAAAAGAGGTGAGTTAAGATTATGGTGCGCACGCTATACGTAGGCAACTTGCCGTGGTCTACCGGGTCGGAAGATTTGGAGGAGGTTTTTTCCCGCCATGGCCAGGTAATCAGCAGCCGCGTCATTAGAGACCGGCAAACGGGCAGGTCGCGTGGGTTTGGTTTTGTAGAGGTAAAAGAAGAAGATGCGGGGACCATTATTGCTGCTATGAATGGTGTGGAATTGGGTGGACGGGTCATTATTGTAAATGAGGCTAAAGTAAGCGAGGGACATAACGCGTAAAAAAGTAAGCTAAAAACGTGAGTGAGACAGCAGGAACTTTCATTATTAAGTCGAATACTTTTATGAGAATAAACTGGTTTGCCTTAAGAAGGAGGAGTGTTTTTGGTATTAAACCCGCGGGTGTTGGTAAAAACTGCCGCACGTGTTGCTGAGGCCAGGAAGGCCTACGATATCACCATTCTGGATATTAGTATGGTTTCTATGATAGCTGATTATTTTCTGATTTGTACGGGAAAATCTTCCATTCATGTCAGGAGTATTGCTGAGGAAATCAGGAAAGCAATTGAAAAAGAAGTGGGCCTTGTTCCCCGCCTGGAAGGTCGGCGGGAGGCCCGGTGGGTATTGATGGATTATGGTGATCTGGTAGTGCATATCTTTTTAGAGGATGAGAGGCGGTTTTACAATTTAGAACGCCTGTGGGGTGATGCCGGCGAGTTAACCCTGGCGAAAGTATAATTTTAGCGAAGGGGGTGGAAATTAACTAAAAAGCCTGGTAACCGTCGTACATGTACTTGTTTCTCTGGCTTTGATTGCTGTAGTTTTGTTACAATCGGGAAGGAGCGCCGGGTTATCTGGAACTATTGCCGGCGGCGCGGAGGCCCTTTTTGGCAAAAAGAAGGGGCTGGACGAGTTACTGGGCAAATTTACCACTGCGGTTGCTGTCTTGTTTGGGATTACCTCTCTTTTGCTGGGCTTCTGGCAATGAGTGGAGTAAGGGGAGGTAAAAGGGCCTGTTTGATGAAAAGCCTCTTTCGTTGATTAATTAAGCTGCCTGCATTGGTTTTAGCAGTGCAAGGAGCAACTTTGACCGGAAAGGAGCGAAGAAGCCTGGTAAGAGGCTACCTGGGCGATCAGGTTTTAAAACCAGGTGAAATACTTTGGATATTACACTTATCAAACCTATTATATGGATAGGTATCATTGCTTCTCTTGTCGGTATTTTATTTGCAGTCTATCTTATTTCGTGGGTGCTCGGCAAACCGGCCGGTTCCCAGCGGATGCAGGAAATTTCCGGCGCTATTCAGGAAGGCGCCATGGCTTATTTAAGCCGTCAGTATAGGACGATCGCCATTGTAGGTGTAATCGTGGGTGTCCTAATCTGGATATTTCTAGGAACTGAAAGCGATCCGGCTCTAGGATATAAAACAGCTATTGGATTTATTGTGGGTGCTATTTTTTCCGGTTTATGCGGTTATGTTGGAATGATTGTGAGCACCCGTGCCAACACCCGTGTCGCTGAAGCCGCCAAAACGAGTATTGGCTACGCCTTGCTGGTTGCTTTCAGGGGCGGTTCGGTGACCGGCATGATTTGTGTGAGCCTGGCTCTATTGGGTATTTCCGGGTTGTTCCTTATTTTTAATGATCCTGTTTCCTTAGTTGGTATGGGTTTTGGAGGCAGTTTGATCAGTGTGTTTGCCCGGTTGGGCGGCGGTATTTATACCAAGAGCGCCGACGTGGGAGCAGATCTGGTAGGCAAGGTGGAAGCAGGCATTCCGGAGGATGACCCAAGGAATCCGGCAGTTATTGCTGACAACGTTGGAGACAATGTCGGCGACTGCGCAGGTATGGCTGCTGACTTATTTGAAACTTATGCGGTTACTGCAATCGGCGCCATGCTGTTGGGTCACTTGGTATTCCCCACGCAGCCACTCGCGGTAGCCTTTCCTGTTCTCCTGGGCGCAGTGGCAATTATCGCTTCAATTATTGGAAGTTTTTTTGTGCGCATGGGCAGTTCCCAGAATATCATGGGGGCGCTTTATAAGGGACTTTGGGCATCAGCTATTCTGGCGCTCATTGGTTTCTTCTTTGTGACTCCGCAATATTCCCCGGCGGCTACTTATTTTTGGGCCGCTTTGATCGGCATAATCATTACTATGCTGATGGTTTACATCACAGACTACTACACTTCCAAATCCTTCCGTCCTGTTAAGTCAATTGCCGACGCTTCCCAGTCCGGTCACGGCACCAATATCATTACTGGTCTTTCGGTAGCCATGGAGGCAAGCGTAGTACCTGCAATCGTCATTGTGATCGGTATTTTGGCGTCATATAGTATTGGTATGAGCGCCGGTGTAGGAGCAGGAGGAGGATTATACGGCATTGCCATAGCTTCCATGGCCATGCTCTCGATGACGGGAATTATTGTCGCCATTGATTCGTACGGCCCGATTACGGATAACGGCGGCGGCATCGCAGAAATGGCCGAATTACCCCCGGAAGTCCGCAGTATCACTGATCCCCTGGATGCAGTGGGTAACACCACCAAGGCGGTAACCAAAGGATATGCGATCGCCTCTGCCGGTCTGGCGGCTATCGTGCTTTTCGCTGATTACACACACCAGTTGGAAGCCATGAGGCAAACGGGTGAGGCGCTTGTATTTTCGCTCAACAACCCGTTGGTGCTGGCCGGTCTTCTTATTGGCGGCGCTCTGCCTTTCCTGTTTTCTTCCCTTGCCATCGGCGCCGTCGGACGTGCTGCCAGTGAAGTAGTAAACGAAGTGCGCCGTCAGTTCCGTGAAATCAAGGGACTGATGGAAGGCAAGGCTCGTCCCGAATACGGACGCTGCGTGGATATCGTCACCGCCAGGGCGTTAAAAGAAATGATCATGCCGGCTCTTGTTCCCATCCTGGCCCCAATCATAGTCGGTTTTATACTAGGGCCGGAAGCGCTGGGTGGCATGCTCTTAGGTACGATAGTCACCGGTTTGTTCCTGGCTATCTTCCAGACTTCGGGGGGTGGAGCCTGGGATAACGCGAAGAAGTTTATTGAAGAAGGAATGTATGGGGGCAAAGGCTCTCCTGCTCATGCAGCCGCAGTTACTGGTGACACGGTGGGTGATCCCTTGAAGGATACGGCAGGTCCGGCCATTAACCCTATGATTAAGGTTGTAAACATAGTTGCCTTGTTACTTGTACCGTTAATTTATAATATTGTACGGTAGTTATTCTGCCGTTAACTGATTTAAAGATTTAAAGCCGGGCTTAAAAACCCGGCTTTTTTTTGCCTTATTTTAAGGAGGATTTCCACATTTAATGTCGAAATAACCTTTTCAGGTACTACTAGTGTTTTGACGTATAAATTCATGTAACTTTTTTTGGCAATTTGCGTGTTCATTATTCTCACTATTCTTTAGATCAGAACAACCATTTTAGCCGGTGCAAAGAAGGTATTTAAGCCGTAATTATTCAGGAAGTGTTAAATGGGGTGTGTTAAAAAGATGGTTCGTCTGTACAATATTACCAGAGTTTATCCAAACGGGGTTGCAGCGTTGAACAACGTAAGCCTTCATGTGCGTAAAGGAGATTTTGTATTTTTGGTTGGTCCCAGTGGAGCAGGCAAAACTACTCTGACCAGGCTTATTTTTAGAGAAGAGTTGCCTTCCCGTGGACAGATTGTTTTTAACGGGAAAAATGTAGCCCGCCTGCGTCCCGGGGAGATTCCCTTTCACCGCAGAAGGATTGGTATGATTTTTCAGGATTTTCGTTTGCTTTCTCAAAAAACCATTTATGAGAATGTGGCTTTTGCCCTGCAGGTCACGGGGACTTCTTCACAAAAAATAAAAAAAGTTGTACCTGATGCGCTGAAGATGGTGGACCTGGAAAAAAAAGCAGGAATGTTGCCTGATCAACTTTCCGGCGGTGAACAGCAGCGGGT
>DMIY01000025.1 GCA_003457075.1 Desulfotomaculum sp.
GGGTCGGACCCCGCCTGTGCAAGCAAACGGGGAACCAGTCCCTCTTCTTGTTTTAACAAAGCAACCAGCAAGTGCCTGGTAGTCACTTCCTGGTGGTTTTTTTCCGCCGCCAGGGCTTGCGCCGCCGTAAGCGCTTCCCTTGATTTTTGCGTGAAACGGTTTATATCCATATTACATCACCTTGTTCTTTTTAATCTTTCAATTTCTTCTTGAAGTTCTTCAATTCTATCCAGAAGATCCAGAATAATGGCCGCGCCGGATAGATTCGCGCCCAAACAATTTTTCAAGCGCATTAGCTTGTAAATGCGCTGTAGTTGCTCTGGTGTAATACAATCGCCGCTAATTTCAATAATGCCTAGTTCACCCAGGATTTTGATCATTTCAGGATGAAATTCCAGGTTATAAATATTGAACTCTTGTTTTTCCGCGCTATGATAAAAAATACGTAATAAATTCATAATCGCTCTCTACCTTTGCTTTAGTTCTTTGAGTTGCTGGTAAAGTTCACGTTCGCGTTCAGTCAGGAAAGAAGGAATATCAATAGCCACCCGCACAAACTGGTCGCCGCGCCCACCGCTTTTAGAGGGCAATCCTTTGCCGCGCAATCTCAGTTTTGTTCCTTTATGGCTGCCCGCAGGCACGGTAACGGTTGCCGCACCGTCCAAAGTGGGTACTGAAACTTTGTCGCCGAGAACAGCTTGATCCGGAGTTAAAACTATCTCCGTTTCAAGGTCACTCCCTTTAACAGCAAAAGCAGGGTGGGGAAGAATGTTCACTTTTAAGTAAAGGTCGCCTTTTTCACTGGCGCCTGGGCCTTCGCCTCCCTGGCCTTTAAGCCGGATCCGGCTGCCCTGGTAAACACCGGCAGGAATTTTTACCTCCAGTGTTTTAACCTCGGAAAGCGTTCCCGTGCCGCCGCAACGGGTGCAAAAATTCCTTCCTTTAACTCCTGTGCCGCTACATTCCAAACAAGACGTCCCACCGGATACCTGCACGGTTTTAGTCGTGCCGTGATAAGCTTCTTCTAAAGTAAGCTCAATTTCACTTTCCATATCCCGGCCGCGCGTTGGGCCCCGGGCAGCAGCAGCGGGTCCATGGCGCGCGCCCCCAAAAAGCGATTCAAAGAAATCACTAAATCCGCCTTTTAAGCCGGGATCAAAATCAGCCGAGGTGTAAAAACGTACACCTTCCATATCTGGCTGAGGTTCAAAATCCTGCCCGGCCCGCCAGTTGCTTCCCAGACGGTCATATTTAGAGCGTTTTTCGGAATTGCTTAACACTTCGTAAGCTTCATTGATCTGCTTGAATTTCTCTTCGGCTTCTTTTTTCTTTTTGCTTGTATGTAAGTCCGGATGCCACTTGCGGGCTAATTTGCGGTAAGCAGTCTTTATTTCCTTTTCTGTAGCGTCACGTTTGACGCCTAAAGTTTCGTAATAATCCTGGAAAGAAACAGCCATTTGTTTTTACTTCCTCCATCTGGTAAGCTAAGGTCACCTCTGTCGTCAGCATGACTGGTCGAAGTTCTAAGATCGCCTGGCCACCCTTACCCTGGCCGGGCGAAGCAATTCATCGCCAAATTTGTATCCCCGGCAGAGTTCTTCCGCCACATGCCCTTCAGGATAATCAACGGTTTCCAGATAAGCCAGCCCCTCCTGCTCCGCAGGGTCAAAAGGCTTCCCCAAACAATCGACAGGAGTTACCCCGTGCTTTTTGAGTAGATCAAGGAAACGTTGATAAATAAGCCGCAACCCTGCAACCGTCTTTTCGTCATTGATTTGTTTTAATGCCTGTTCCAGGTTGTCGATCAGGTCCAGCAGATCTACCACCAGTGCTTTTTTAGCCTCATTGCCCCGCATTTCGGCATCGCGGGCAACTCTTTTACGGTAGTTGTCAAAATCAGCCAGCGCCCGCAAGTGGTGATTTTTTTCGTTTTCCAATTCCTGGCGCAATAGTTTAATTTCCTCCCCTGGATCACTCATTACCCTGGAAGGTGGCTGAACATTGGTTGCGACATTCTTATTCTTATTGATCTCCATTTTTCCTCCCCGTTTCTCGCCTCGAAAAACTTCCCCCTTTTCCTTGCCTGCATCAATGCCCATCGCTCCAAATCTAAAGTTGTTTATTTTTCCTCGTACTCGGCATCAACCACATCTTCGCCCGCCGGGCGAGGGCGGGTCCCTCGGGCGCCGCCGGGCGCATCCGCCCCTTTAGTTTGCTCGTAAGCGGTTTCTGATAAGGAGTAAGCGGCCTGCTGCAAATCACTGCGCAAACTCTTGATCCGATCTACCGGTGCGTTTTCTTTTAAAGCTGCCCGGAGGTCGGTCAGAATTTGTTCTATTCTTGCTTTTTCATGTACAGGAAGGCGCTCGCCCAGGTCCTTCAACTGGCGATCCACCTGGTAGGCCAGGCTGTCCGCTTCATTGCGCTCTTCAATCTCTTGCCGGCGCTGCTTATCTTCTTCCGTGTGCGTCTGCGCATCTCTCACCATGCGCTCTATTTCGCTTTGATCTAAATTGGTAGAGCCGCTGATGGTGATGGTTTGCTCCTTGCTTGTTGCCCGGTCCTTGGCGCTGACTTTAAGGATACCGTTGGCGTCTATGTCGAAAGTCACTTCGATCTGGGGAAGGCCGCGCGGCGCCGGCGGGATCCCGTCCAGCTTGAATTGCCCCAGGGAACGGTTGTCCCTGGCCATCTCGCGCTCACCCTGCAGCACGTGAATATCCACCGCGGGTTGACTATCTTCAGCAGTAGAAAATACCTGACTGCGCCTGACCGGAATGGTGGTATTGCGTTCTATAATTTTCGTCATTACGCCGCCCAAAGTTTCCACTCCTAAAGATAGTGGTGTTACATCCAGAAGGACAACGTCTTTTACTTCCCCGGCCAGCACCCCGGCCTGAATGGCTGCCCCCACGGCTACGACCTCGTCCGGGTTGACGCTCTGATTGGGTTCTTTGCCGGTCAACTCCCTGATTAACTTCTGGACCGCAGGCATTCTGGTGGCCCCGCCCACTAAAATAACTTCGTCGATGTCCTTTTCAGTAAGTTTCGCGTCGGCCAGGGCTGCTTTCACCGGCCCCCGGCAACGCTCAACCAGATGATGCGTGAGATCTTCCAACTTGGCCCTGGTAAGCTTTGTGTCCAGGTGTTTAGGACCGGTCGCGTCGGCAGTAATAAAGGGCAGGCTGATCTGCGTCTCCAAAGTCGAGGAAAGTTCCGCTTTCGCTTTTTCAGCCGCTTCAATCAGCCGCTGCAAGGACTGTTTATCCTGGCGCAGATCGATTCCGTAATCCTTTTTGAATTCCTCAGCCAACCAATCGACAATTTCCTTGTCAAAGTTATCACCGCCTAAATGCGTATCTCCGTTGGTAGCCTTTACTTCAAATACTCCATCACCCACATCTAAAATGGAAACGTCAAAAGTTCCTCCTCCCAAATCAAAGACCAGGATGGTTTCGCTGACCTTTTTATCCAGGCCGTAAGCTAAAGAAGCAGCCGTGGGTTCGTTGATAATGCGCA
>DMIY01000037.1 GCA_003457075.1 Desulfotomaculum sp.
ATGGATGACCCGGAGTTGCTGGAGTTGGTGGAGTTGGAGCTTCGGGAGTTGCTGGACAAGTTTGGGTTTCCCGGGGACACGGTGCCGATAGTGCGCGGGAGCGCGTTGAAGGCATTGGAGTCGAAGTCTACGGATCCTGGGGCGGCGGAGTACGAGTGCATCTGGGATTTGATGCATGCATTGGACTCCTACATACCGACGCCGGAGCGCGAGATCGACAAGCCGTTCCTGATGGCGATAGAGGATGTGTTTGGGATCAAGGGTCGGGGGACGGTGGCGACGGGGCGCATAGAGCGTGGCAAGGTGAAGACGGGCGAGGAAGTGGAGATCGTTGGGCTGCGCGATGACATCCGCAAGACGGTGGTAACGGGCGTGGAGATGTTCCGCAAGACGCTGGACTACGGGCAGGCAGGGGACAATGTTGGGTGCTTGCTGCGAGGGATAGAGCGGACGGACATCGAGCGCGGGCAGGTATTGGCGAAGCCTGGGAGCATCAAGCCGCACACGACGTTCATGGGGTCTGTGTATGTGTTGAAGAAGGAAGAGGGAGGGCGGCACACGCCGTTCTTCACGGGGTATCGGCCGCAGTTCTTCATTCGTACGATGGACGTAACAGGGGAGGCGGAGTTGCCGGAGGGCATGGAGATGGTGATGCCCGGCGACAACGTGGCGCTGAAGGTGAAGTTGATCGTACCGGTGGCGTTGGAAGCGGGGTCGCGGTTTGCGATTCGCGAAGGCGGGCGCACCGTCGGCGCGGGCGTAATCACTCAGATCCTGGAATAGTCCTAGAAGGGGGTGGGAAGCCTGCGCTTCCCAGAGTAGAACATGGCAAAGAAGAAAGACATCCGAGCGGTAACCACGCTGGCTTGCACCGAGTGCAAGGAGCGCAACTATACGACCCAGAAGAACCGGCGCAATGACACTGGCCGGCTGGAGTTGCAGAAGTACTGCAGCCGCTGTCAGAAGCACACCTTGCATCGAGAGACCAAGTAGGGCGGGTCCCGCTGGCTTGCCCCGTTTGTGGTTTGCCGGCGCACAGGCCAGTAGCTCAATTGGCAGAGCGACGGTCTCCAAAACCGTAGGTTGCGGGTTCGATCCCTGTCTCCCCTGCCAAAGAAAAACCAAGCCCCGCAAGGAATTGCGGGACTTCTTTTTTTCTTCCAAATGCCTGTTCCTAATTCATTACTCTTTCCCCTTGCCGGCGAAGAGCTTGTCCAGCTTCGCCGCTGCTTCCTGGTCCACGCTGCGGAGCGCGTGAGCGAGGGAAAAGCTGCGGGCAGGCCGTCAAGGAAAAGTTTTTCTTTTATCACACCTAACAACGCCAGACTTCAAAAGATATGCTTTTTTAAATCCTTGGCTTTTTTTGTTGCTACCCAATAGTACCGAGGGTTCACATAAACAGACGCAAAACAGATCATCTCTAAAAGATATTTTTAGACTTAAGGGTACCCCATATTTTTTATACTGGTTAACGTATTGTTTAATGAAAGCAAAAAATTTCAAAAAGGAGGAATTGATCATGAAGAAAATCTTTGCGCTATTGTTAACGCTGGCCTTTCTGCTCACCGTCAGCGTTGGAACTGCGGCAGCAAAATCTGCCAATGCCAAAGGGAAGGAAGCCGGCTTGTTGAAGAAGCAGGCGAAATTCTCGGACATGCAAGACCACTGGGCAAAGCAGGCAATTGAGGAAATGCAGGACAAGGGCATTGCTGGCGGATATGAAGACGGCACCTTCCGCCCCAACAATCTGTGTACCCAGGCGGAAGTAACGGTGCTTATCGACCGGGCTGTATCCAAAATGTTTAACATTCAGACAGAAGACGGGGACCTTACTGAAGACGATAATGCGGTTGACAAAGACAGCGACGTGCCGGCTTGGGCGAAAAACGGGGTAAAGCGGGCAGTGAAAAACAACTTTATCAACCTCAAACGCTTTCACTCGAATGTACAGATGAGCCGCCTGGAATCATGCATTCTGCTGGCAAAGCATATGGAGAAGTGCGGTATGCTGGAACCGGTATCCTTATCCGAACTAAATTTCAATCCCTTTAAGGATTGCGGACTAATCTCTGATGAGGACTACGGGTATATCCTGGCCCTTTATAAACTGGGGATTATTAAAGGCAATCCAGGTGGCAACTTTAACCCAAACGGCGCCATCAAGCGGGTAGAGATTTTTATAATCATTTATAATCTGGACAATGATGATGAAACAGTAACCGATGATGTATACGCCCCCACCTGGGATAACGACAGTGAAATTGTGGCGACTGATGTCGGTACTGACACCGTAAAACTTAAATGGGACCCGGCCGACGATAATGTAAAAGTTACCGGTTACAAAATAACTTACACGGTGAACGGGGTTAATAAGGTAAAAACGGTTATTTCAACACTCACTGCTAAGATCACCGGCCTGGATGCCGATGAAGAATATGAATTTACAGTCCAAGCACGGGACGCGGCTGGAAACTGGAGCACGGACGGCCCTTCTGTCGAGGTAACTACCAAGGAAGCAAACGACACCACGAATCCAACCTGGCCCTCAGGAAGTGAACTTGAGGCCAGCTCCATAACTGAAACAAGCGTCACTCTGGAATGGCCCGATGCAAAGGATAATGAAGGAGTAACGAAGTACAAGGTCTACCAGAATGGCGAGTTAAAGGCAACTCTGGACGCTGATGAAAATGAAACCACCATATCGGGCTTGGAAGCGGGAACCGAATACACCTTTAAGGTAAAAGCGGGCGATGATGCGGGCAACTGGAGCAGTTACCTGAGTTTGAAAGTTGAAACCGACAGTTAGTTGAGGCAGAAAGAACGGTTCTTTTAAATAACTATAGCGGTCAAACCGGTTAGTTTCAAAAGATAGCAAATACATTAATATTCCAAGAAAAGGGTTGGCGGTTTCCTGAAAGAAACCCCTACCCTTTCTTATGCTTACTTGCCCAATTTTTATATTATATTATGTAAAAAAAATGAGCAGTTTATTAAATACTGCTCTAAAGACATGGAAGTAGGGAAGAAAACTTGAAAAAACCAAAAAAGCGAACAGAACAGCTTTAATAAAACCACTCTATTATTAAGGATTTAGACCGTCGTGCCGTTTGTTTAAGACGCTAATGGCAGCAAAAAAGCCAGTTTCTCGAAAAGACAACTGACTTTAAACTGGTTAAAAAAAGCTAAACTTTAAAAAGTTCAGCCCGAATACATTAGAAATTCTGCCAATTTTCTTTCCGCACCGGGAAGCATAGCTGTTTCCGGCTATACTCTACCGGCCTCAGATCCATAGTTACTAACCGTAGGTTCCAAGGCTCGAAAATTGTAATATTTATTTGTATAAAGTATTATATTCTACACCTATTTTGAAATTCCTCTTTCATCGAAAAAATATCTTCTTTATTTTTCGCATTACAAATCTAAAAATTTGAAGCCCTAAAAAGCTTTAGGCACAAATTTAGATGTCCCTTTACCAGCAAGCCGCTACTGATACCCAATTACATAAAATTATTCTTTCTTAATTTATTTTCAAAAACGCTGTCTGGAATAACAAATTATGTTATGATAAGAGTGTGTTTTGGTAAAATAATACTTTTATTCAAGATGCAACTACGGTTTGTAGCTTTGCAAACTTGAACTAATGTTAGAAAGGAGGGATTGACATCAACCGATTTATTGAATCATCAATAAAAACTACACGGGGCTTGTTTGACGCCGTTGCACGTTTCCCAATAACAGTCTTCTGCCTGGGTTGCGCTACAACATTGGCCTGTTACATGATTATAATTTCCTTGGATGAGAAACCGGAGCTTATTCTGCAAAAACTCATGTTTACCTTCTTATTAGGGGCATTTTTAGGTGTAGTGGCCCAATTCAGCTGTGAACGCTTTGAGCGTTTGAAAAGAATGCGGTTGCCCGTCTATCTAATATCGGCGCTGCTGATTCCGAGTTATTATTTAATTATTTTACCTGCTCCAAGCATGACTTTTACCGTTATAATCCGCACCATCGTCGCCATATTTGCAATGTTCTGCGCTTTTATTTGGCTGCCCTCATTTAAGGATAAAGCCGACTTTAACAATATCGCCTTGATCCATTTCAAATCTGCCTTTACCTCCGCGTTATATGCTGCAGTTCTGTCCGCCGGCTGTACAAGCATAATTGCCGCCATTGACATATTGCTTTTTAAAGTAAACCAGGACGCATTTCTTATTACTCTGTGTATCATATGGCTCTTTTTTGCTGATTTGTACTACCTGTCTCTGCTGCCCAAATTTAACTCTGAATCTGAAGAAGATCGCAAGTATGCGGCACAGGCTGAGATTTATCCCCGTTTGCTGGAAATCTTAGTATCGTACATCGTTATACCCCTAATCGCAGTCTACAGCATTGTCTTGACAGCTTATTTTATTAAGATCCTGATAACCCTTAAATGGCCTACCGGTCAACTTGGCCCAATGATCCTTGCTTATTCAGCCGTAGGCCTGGTTACTTTTATTTTATCCAATCAATTAAAAAATAAATTTACCTTGATTTTCCGTCTTGTTTTCCCTAAAGCCCTTATCCTCATGGTTATTATGCAGTTAATTTCAGTTGCCATAAGGGTAAATGCATATGGCGTCACCGAGTCGCGTTATTATGTAATCC
>DMIY01000115.1 GCA_003457075.1 Desulfotomaculum sp.
CGAGAACCGTCCCCGCGTCCGCTTGTCAAACGCGAGAACCGTCCCCGCGTCCGCTTACCCGCGTCCGCTTATTTGCCGATTGAAAATATATTACTTTCCTGTTATAATAACTCCGGTTTTGTAGAAACAGGTGTTATTTTTTTCCTCCTGGAGTGAATATTATTGTCGCTACACGTAAGTCACGTATTGCTGACGGAAGAAACAATACGGGAGCGGGTGCAAGAACTGGGGAGAGAAATCTCCAGGGACTACGCCGGTTGTGAACTGCTGCTGGTAGGAATTCTGAAGGGAGCTTTTATTTTTTTAGCTGATCTGGCGCGTTGTTTAACCGTCCCGGTTTGGGTGGATTTCATGGCGGCAGCGAGCTATGGTGATTCCTACAGGTCTTCGGGCGAGGCGCTTATTTTAAGAAACCTGGAAAAGGATATAAGAAACCTGCACGTGTTGCTCGTGGAAGATATTATTGATACCGGCCTGACAATTCAGTGCATAAGGGAAACTCTGCAAAAGCGCGGGCCGGCAAGTCTTAAAATCTGCGCACTGCTGGACAAGCCCGGGCGCCGCCTGGTAGAGATAAAACCGGACTATAAAGGTTTTACCATCCCTGATGAGTTTGTGGTAGGGTACGGGTTGGACTTTCGGGATAATTACCGCTGTTTGAAAGATATAATGGTTTTAAGACAGGAGGCCAGGTAGCTTGATCCTAAATCCAGGTTGTTAGGGAGGAAAAATGCAAACTGCTGAAGAAATGGTTATTGTTCTGGATTTTGGTGGGCAATACAGTCATCTGATTACCCGGCGCATCAGGGAGTGCAGGGTTTTTTGCGAGATGTTGCCTTATCATACGCCATTGGAAGAGATTAAGGCCAGAAGGCCACGGGGGATAGTTTTTTCCGGGGGTCCCGCCAGTGTTTATCAACCGGGAGCGCCCAGTTGCGATCCGGGCATTTACAACCTGGGGATACCTCTGTTAGGTATCTGTTATGGCCTGCAGTTAATGGTTTTGCAGTTGGGTGGTCTGGTTTCCCCGGCAAAACATAGAGAATTTGGCAGAGCCATGCTGGAGGTACTTGTTTTTGATAAATTGTTTAAAGGTTTGGAACGTGAAGAACAATGCTGGATGAGCCACGGGGACAAGGTTGAGGCGCCGCCGGCAGGCTTCCGGGTGACGGCACGTACTCTCCAGGCGCCGGTAGCCGCTGTAAGCGACGAAAGCAGAAAAATCTACGGAGTACAGTTTCACCCGGAGGTTGTTCATACACCCAGGGGTAATGATATTTTACGGAACTTCCTTTATGATATTTGCGGGTGTAAGGGTCTGTGGACAATGGGTTCTTTCCTTCGGCATTCGACGGAAGAGATCAACGCCCGGATTGAGGAAGGCCGGGTAATCTGCGCTTTAAGCGGCGGGGTGGATTCCTCGGTGGCCGCAGTACTGGTTCACCGTGCTGTTGGAGAGAGATTAACCTGCGTGTTTGTTGATCACGGCATGTTGAGGAAGAATGAGGCGGAGCAGGTGCTCCACACTTTTCGAGAAGAATTTAAGATAAAGTTTATCTATGTGAACGCAGCAGAACGGTTCCTCGGTTGCCTGGCAGGAGTTAAAGATCCGGAGCGCAAGCGTAAAATCATTGGAGAACAGTTTATCCGTATTTTTGAGGAAGAAGCCGGCAAGCTGGGAAAAGTGGATTTTTTGATTCAGGGTACACTTTATCCTGACGTGGTAGAAAGCGGAACGGCTACTTCGGCAGTAATTAAGACTCATCATAACGTGGGCGGGCTGCCGGCGAACATGCGTCTTAAGGTTATTGAGCCCCTGCGCTGGTTATTTAAGGATGAAGTGCGAATGGTGGGAGAAGAACTGGGTTTACCGGAGGAAATAATTTGGCGTCAGCCTTTTCCTGGGCCGGGCCTGGCAGTGCGCATTTTAGGAGAAGTGACAGAGGAAAAACTGGCCCTTTTGCGGGAGGCGGATGCAATAGTTACCCGGGAGATTCAAGGCGCTGGGCTGCACCGGGAGATCTGGCAGTATTTTGCCGTACTCACGGACCTGCGCAGCGTGGGGGTAATGGGTGACGAGCGGACTTACGCCTATACTGTAGTGTTAAGAGCCGTAACAAGCCACGACGCGATGACTGCGGACTGGGCCCGTTTGCCCCACGAGGTGCTGGAGCGTATTTCTTCACGAATAGTTAACGAAGTTCCCGGGATTAACCGGGTTGTATATGATATAACGTCTAAACCCCCGGCTACCATTGAATGGGAATAGACTTGAACAAATTTAAGAGAAGGTGGAAAAACAATATGCCGGATCCACTGGTGGGAATTGTTGTTGGTAGTGATTCTGATCTCCCGGTAATCAAAGAAGCCTGCGAAATGTTGGAACAACTGGGTATTCCTTATGAAGTGGTGATTTCCTCCGCCCATCGCGCTCCCCGGAAAACTGCCGAATACGCCAGTTCGGCGGCAGAACGCGGCCTGGCGGTGATCATTGCAGCCGCTGGTGGAGCAGCTCATTTACCGGGGGTAATTGCCGCCCATACGCCTTTGCCGGTGATCGGTCTTCCTGTTGGCGCCGGCGTCTTAAATGGGATAGACGCCCTCTTTTCTATAGTGCAGATGCCGGCGGGGGTACCGGTGGCTACGGTAGCTGTTAACGGCGCCAAAAATGCAGCCTTGCTGGCGGGTCAGATTATCGGTGTCGCCGACCGTTTGGTAAGAGAAAAAATAGTGCGGTACAAGGAGGATCTGGCTGCCCGGGTAGAGAGCGAATCTGTGCAACTGGCCCGTTCTGGAGTGGCGGAATACCTGGCGCGGACACAAAGGCGAAAGGGTTGAAGAAGCCGTGATTGATCGTTATACGATGCCTGAGATGAAGGCCGTCTGGTCAACCGAAAACAAGTTTCGGACATGGCTGGAGGTAGAGATTTGTGCTTGTGAAGCCATGGTGGAACTGGAATTGATACCACCCGGCGCACTGCGGCAGATTAAAGAGAAGGCTGGCTTTGATGTACAAAGAATTGAGGAAATCGAGGCGGTGGTTAACCATGATGTCATCGCCTTTCTTACTTGCGTGGGAGAATACGTGGGGGAAGCTGCCAGGTACATTCACCTGGGTTTAACCTCCTATGACGTGGTGGACACCGCCCTGTCCGTGCTGATGAAAAAAGCCGGGGAACAGATTCTGGTCCGTTTGAATGAACTGCGGCAGGCGCTGATCGGACAAGCCGGGACACACAGGTATACCCTGATGATGGGCCGCACTCACAGCGTACACGCCGAGCCCATTACCTTCGGCCTGAAAATGCTGCTCTGGCTGGCAGAAACCGAGCGGAACATCGGGCGCATGCAAAAGGCAATAGAGACGATCAGTGTGGGCAGGCTTGCGGGGGCAGTCGGTACTTACGCTACAATTAATCCTTTTGTAGAAACGCATGTGTGCAAGCGCCTGGGGTTGCGTCCGGCGCGTGTTTCTACCCAGGTGCTGCAGAGGGACCGCCATGCCGAATATCTTACCACTGTTGCTATTATTGGCAGTTCACTGGATAAATTTGCTACGGAAATAAGACATTTGCAGCGCACTGAAGTACTGGAGGTGGAAGAGTTTTTCGCCGCGGGGCAAAAGGGTTCTTCGGCTATGCCCCACAAGCGCAATCCAATTACCTCCGAACGGATAAGTGGCCTGGCGCGTCTTTTACGCGGCAATGC
>DMIY01000211.1 GCA_003457075.1 Desulfotomaculum sp.
CCAGTCTGCATCATCGGTGAAGGTAATATCCGCCGCCTGGCCAATTTCGTTACCGGTGGTATCCGGTGTCAAGTCTGGCGCTGTAAGCAGAGCTGCGGCATTTATCGTCTGGGTCACAGCCGCGTCGATGTAACCGGTGGCCTTAACTGCGACCGCATAATCACCTGCAGCGGTGAACACGCCGGCGTCAAGGGTGATCGTTCCGGTGGTAACGCTGTATTGCCCGGCGATGGAATTTCCGTTGAGGGTTACACCGGTAATAGCCGCCCGCCAGTCTGCATCATCGGTGAAGGTCAGGTATACGTCCCGGCCGACTGTATTATTAGTGTTGTCTGCCGTCAAAACCGGCGGCGCAGCAAGTATAACATGGTAATTAAAAGTGACGATGTCGCTGTCGTATTTGCCGGGGCCGATGGCTACCGCTTTAATTACAGTATCGTTGGTGATTTCGATCGGATGGTTTATTGTCGCCAGTTCCTCTTCCCGCGAACTCCACCACCGTTTTTTAATCCAGTTGTACATAAGGGTTTTATAAGAAGGGTCGCTGCCGTCCGTAGTGTAATGAATGTTATCTCCGTCCATATCGGAAGTGCTTAAAGCTACCTTGGTACCTGCCGAAACGGTCCCGCCGGCCGGTGCCGCCGCCGGGTTTTCCCATTTTGCCGGGGTTGTGGTAAAAACTTCAATTTTATTTACAGTCTTCACAAACAGTTCATTGGTCTGCTCCGTAATCCATCGCTGTCCCAGGACCAGCAGAGGCGCAACAATATCGCTCATTTCGGCGGGATTATCGCTGCCTTCCACACTTTTCAGGGCTATAATGGTATCTACTTCCTGCGCGCCTTCAGAATTTCCCGGAATGTAACCCAAAAAGGGATCGTTTTCTTTCAAGCCGGGATAATAGTAACGGGGATCCTGAAGCTGTTTTAGTGTTAATGACTTTGTAAAACTGTCGGTTGCCGTAACTTTGATTGTTTTGGCATCGTCTTTAATTCCCGCCGCTGTCAAAAGATCCGCCAGCTTGACACCCTTGGCCACATACCACTTCTTGGTGGGCCAGGTGTTAATTGTACTGTACGTCGCCTGCACCTGCGGCATGGTTTCCAATTGGGCCCGGGTAAAGGTGGTAGGTGTCGTTACCCCGTCCCCGGTCACCGTTACCGATATTTCGGCGGCAGCCGCCACCGGCGCCGTCAGGCCGAACGAACCGGCAAGCAGCAAACCAAGGACGGCCACCAGGAGACTGCAGAACCATTCCTTTTTGCTTATGATAAGCCACAGCCTTTTGATTCTTTGGTTGAGATTTACTATTGGTCTCATCCCTTACACTTCCCCTTAAAGATTTACAACCATTCTGTCGAGTCCGTTCACCGGGCGACGGCGGTGTCTGCCGGAGCCGCAATAACGCTTTTATTTATCGTATAGTTTTCAATCAGCTCACCGGTTGCATCTTTTGCCGTCAGCGTCAAAACATCGCCGTCAATACTAATAACCTGATAGTTGCTGCCGTATTGTTCCCGTGCAATGTAGGGAAAACCCGAGCCTCCGGTGTAAGTCTTGGAACCGGCGTTACCCATCACGTAGACAATTCCATACGCTGCCGGGTCAGTCCGGACCTCTCCCTGAAAAATCGGATGGGTTCTCATATACTCATGCTGGTGCCCGGAAAAAACTATATCCACCTCATTCTGCTCCAGAATGGGCACCCAATTTTCACGTATAGATTCATCAATTGTCTTATAATCCTCAAAGGCTGGATAGGCGGGATGATGAAACATCGCGAACTTCCAACTTTTCGTTGTACCTTGCAGGTCTTCCCTCAGCCATTGTTTTACTCGTTCATCAGTATTGTTGTTGCTGTTCAGCACTACAAAATGGGCATTCCCGTAATCAAAGGAGTAAAATTCCTGCTTCAAACCTTCGGGTCCGTTATCCGGCAACGCAAAAAACTTTAAATACATGTATCCATCGTGGTTTCCCATGGCCGGCATCACAGGAACCCGGGAAAAAACACCGGTCGCAGCATCGAGAAACTGTCCCCACTCAGTTTCATCATCGCCGTTATTCGTCAAATCCCCGCCCAAAAGGGAAAACTTGATTTGGGGATAGGTCTGATAAACCGAATCCAGCATACTGCCCCATCCGGCATAGCCGGACTGCACATCTCCCATATATAAAAATGAAAATTCTTGCGCATCCCCGGCAGTAGTAAAAGACAATAGCTCGCTCCTGGCTCTTTTACTCCTTATCCGGTAGACATATTTTGTATCCGGGGTCAATCCGGATATATTTACCGTATAACGGTAATGGGCACTGTCGAATGCTGCGCCGCCGGCGTTCATTCGTTGGGCATGAGCAAAATTACCGTCAAATTCATCTGCCTTTAAATACTGTACCCAGGCCGGTGGATTATTTGGCATTAACCAGGTAATTGTCTGAGATGTAGCCGGATCCCCGGTCCAGGTTAAAATAATTTGCCCGGGCCTTGCAGATTCCTTAGCAAAGGCAACCGGAGAAAAAAACCAACTGAAAGAAACCGCTAATAACAGTAGGGCCAGGCAGACAGTGCTTAATGCCGCCGGGATTATTCTTTTGATGTGTTCCCATCCAGGTTTCATAGCGCCATACACTCCTTTCAGGTTCAAAGGGGCAAAGGGGCAAAGGCACAAAGTGTTTT
>DMIY01000130.1 GCA_003457075.1 Desulfotomaculum sp.
TTCCGAGCGTTCCCTGATCCAGACTATTGGACGGGCGGCCCGCAATGTGGAGGGTAAAGTTATTATGTATGCTGATCAAATAACTGGTTCCATGAGACGGGCCATTGATGAGACTGATCGTCGCCGCCAGTTGCAGGTGGAGTATAATCAAAAGAACGGCATTACCCCCCGGACAATCCAGAAGGCCGTGCGGGAAGTTATTGAAGCTACCCGGCCCTTTCAATCCGGGAAGCATGCTGCTGAGAAACAGGTGAGCAAGGGTAAACTTTCCAAAAGAGAACTGAAGCAGATGATCAACAGGTTGGAGAAAGAAATGCGCGAATCTGCCCGCCACCTGGAGTTTGAGCGGGCTGCTGAATTAAGAGATCTGATTATAGAAATGCGGCTGGAACTGCAGGGCAAGGACAAAAGATTAGCGCCCCTGACTGAAGAAGCGCTTTGACCCGTGCGGCTCCTTTAAAGGAACTACAATTTTATTAACCGGCCGGCTAGCAAGCTTACACCAACGGCCACTGCCGCACTGACAGCTACCCAAATCATATCTCGTTTTATTCGTTGCACAATTTGTTCTATTGTTTCTGCCCGGGGTGTTTCCGGTGTTTTTTTACTTATTCTTTCTTTAACCATTTTTTAAAACTCCTTTTAATCTCATTGCCATCTGACAGGTACGGTTACCTTGTCAAGTATCCTGCCGTCTTCAGGGCTGGCCCAAAATACTTCTAATTTCCCCTGCCCGGGTGATGGCGGTTTAAATGTTAACCGGTACTCGAACTCTCCTCTGCCCATTCCTTCGGTAGCGGTGGTCGTGCCTTCAGCTAGCTTTTCTCCTGTTTTGTCCAGCAGCCTTATATTTACGGTACCTTCAAAAACCATGGCGCTTCCCTTCACCAGTAAGGGGACACCGGCTACCTGGTTTTCTGTTGGGTGGGTAACCCAGATGCGGGGCTCATATACTTTTGCGAGATTTCTTTGGAATGGTTGGTCGTATAGGCCGACATGTCCCCACCAGTCCTTTGTCCGGTTGTCCAGCTTGCCTTCTACCTGGAAAGAAACCGCCCGAACTTCCGGGAATTCTGTCAACGTGTTGACCATGCTCTGGATAGCCAGGGCTTCTCCTGCGGAACCCTGGTTGGCTTTAAGTACCTCACGGGAGAAATTAACGGTGGCCAGGCCGTTTTCCACTTTTACTCCCAGGATCTTTGTGCTGGGAGGAAAAACACGTTCTGCTCCTTTTGTCAATGGCTGACCGGAAATTACTTCTTGAGCAGCAGCCCTTACACTATCTGTTGTATATGGAATATGGCGCACCTCGCGCACAAGGTATTCATCCTGTTCACTTGCTTTGAGGTAATAAACGGCCAGAGCGAGAGGCTGCTTACTTGCAGGCGGAGAGGGGTTGGGCTCGTTTTGTTTTGAGCGTGTACAACCGGACAGACTTACAATACAAAAGATAACAGTAAGAACCAGAGTAAGTTTAATCCCGGTCAGTTTTTTAATGTGCAGGTTCATTTCAAACAAACACCTCACTTCACATAGCTATAGTATATCATCATTCTGTCTCTTTTGCCAGTTATGTGTTGCTAACATACTGTCTTCATCTTCCAGATTTATTGTTACCACCTGGTTGCGTCCCCTTATTTTTGCTTCGTGGCAACGATAATCAGCCAGGAATAACAATTTTTCCACTATCTTGCCGGATTCCTGGTTTTTGCCTTTAAATGAAGAAACGCCTAAACTGACGGTAAAGCGAATATTTTCTTTGCTGGTGTGGAAATGCTTGTTGGCAATTACCTGCCGTATCCTTTCCGCCAGCAAGGTGGCACTGGCATGATCAGTCTGGGGTGCTAACACGATGAATTCTTCCCCGCCGTATCTGGTCAAAATGTCTGTACTGCGGATAGTTGATTTCATCACGTGGACGAGCTCTTTTAATACCTCATCACCTGCTTGGTGACCATAAGTATCGTTGATTTTTTTAAAATGGTCAATATCTACAAAGAGAACGGCCATGGGTTGTTTATACCGGATGGCCAGTTCCACCTGCTGTCGTAATTGTTGTATCAGGTACCTCCGGTTAAATACTCCGGTAAGGTAATCCTGCATGACCAGTTTCCTTAAATCGATATTGTTTTTAAGCAACTCGTTGTGGGCTTGACTGTCTTTTCTGGACTGCTCTTCCCAGCGCGTAATTGCTCTCTCCATGTGCTGGGAGGTATTAGACAGGCAGAAGGACATGGTATTAAAGCTCTTGATGAGGTTGTCTAATTCCAGGCAGGAATGAGAATATACGGTCACCCCCGCTTTCCCCTGGCCGACCTGTTCGATTCCATTCAGCAAATCTTCTAAAGTCCTGGTTAGATTGCGCACCAGGAGGAAAAAAAGTATAAACAGGAGCAGTATAGTGGCTGCCCCTGCCATAATGCTGATGAACAAACCCTGGCCGTTTTCCCGGAGTGCTTCTGGATTGATGTATTGATAGAAAACAAGTAGTGTTGTTCCTCCGGGCAATATAGCAAGAATAAGAAACAGAGCGCCAAGTACATTGCCAAGCCTGCCACGCCAGAAAAATTCTAACATTGCTTTTCATCCTTAAACATACTGGAGGATAATACACAACAATAACAAAAACAGCCCTAAGCCGATTGTGAAATAAAAAGCTGACTTTGGCCAGAATATGCTTTTTATTTTGAGTCTTAAAATTTTAGAAGATTATCAAGTATTACTTTATCATGCACCGGGGTAGAAAGTCAACCGTCCTTACAATTTTTCATTATCTTTCTCGATCTTGCTTTAAGTATGTTTGAACGCCTGTCGAAATTGTTCCCAGGTCATTAAAATGGAGCGGGGCTTGCTTCCTTCAAATCTACCAACAATCCCCCGCTGTTCCATAATATCGACCAGCCTGGCGGCCCGCGCGTAGCCAATATGAAACCGTCTTTGCAGCAGGGAAACAGAAGCATTGCCCTGTTCGATAAACAATTGCGCTGCCTGCGGCAGAAGATCATCTTCCTGACCGTTTAAAAGATTGTTTTCTGAGTTCAGAACTTCTACCATCTGTTCATTGTAAACTGGTTTGGCCTGTTCTTTAAGGAAGTTTACCAGGGTTTCCACTTCTTTGTCCGACAAAAAGGCCCCCTGAATTCTTACGGGTTTGGGCGCGCCAACAGGGAAGAACAGCATATCGCCCCTGCCCAGCAGTTTTTCTGCCCCCCCCATATCGAGGATGGTGCGCGAATCCATCTGGGAGGAGACAGCAAAAGAGATGCGGGAAGGAATGTTGGCTTTGATTAAGCCGGTAATTACATCTACCGAGGGACGTTGGGTGGCTACCACCAGGTGAATCCCTGCCGCCCTGGCCATTTGCGCCAGACGGCAGATGGAATCCTCCACCTCGGCCGGGGAAATCATCATTAGATCGGCCAGTTCATCAATAATTAACACGATAAAAGGCAACGGACCGTCATTGTTCGCGGTTTCCGCTATTTCCGGGGGATCAGTTAAAAACTCCTGACTTATTAGAGTTTTTTTAGAATGTATTTTGTTATAGCGCGTTATATCCCTTACTCCTGCAGCAGCAAACAATTCATACCGCTGTTCCATTTCCTTTACCGCCCAGTGCAGGATTCCCGAGGCTTTTTTGGGGTTGGTCACTACCGGGGTAATCAAATGGGGAATACCGTTATAAGTTGTCAATTCTACCATCTTTGGATCTATCAGGATAAACTTTACTTCATCAGGTATGGATTTAAACAAAATACTGGCTACCAGGGTGTTTATACATACGCTCTTACCTGAGCCGGTTGCGCCGGCTATTAACAGGTGGGGCATTTGGGCCAGATCGGTTACCACCGGTGTACCGGCAATATCCTTTCCCAGCGCCACTGTTAAGTTGGAAGGCGCCTGGCTGAACTCTTTACTCTCAATTAGTTCCCGCAGGTGAACGGTGGAAATTTCCCGGTTGGGAATCTCAATTCCAATTGCCGCCCTGCCCGGGATAGGCGCTTCGATGCGCACGTGGGAGGCTGCCATGGCCAGGGTTATATCATCTACCAGCCCGACAATGCGGCTTACTTTAACTCCCGCCGGTGGTTGTATTTCATAGCGGGTAATAGCCGGTCCCACTGTTACCTGGGTGACGCGGGCGTTAATTCCGAAACTGGCCAGGGTTTCTTCCAGTATGCGGATCTTTTCATTGATTTCTTTGTCTTTTACTCCGTGTTCTTTTGTTTTTACCCAGGACAGTATAGTGGACGGCGGTAGAAGATAAGTTTTGCCGCCGGTTAAGGCAAGGGAATGAGAGAATGCTTCATCAGTCTCATTTCCTGATTTTTCCGGTGTATTTTTTGCCAGGCCCCTCCTTTTGACAATTTCCGTTTGCCCGTTTGTTTGGCTGTTCCGGGAAGTGCTGGGTTGAATAGAGACAGAAGTTCCTCCGTTGTTGTTTATAATCAGTGTTTTGGCTGCCGTTTTTGGGGCTTTGTCTTTCTTTTCTTCTGGCAGTTCTTCAAAGAAGAACCTGGATATGCCGTTAAATAAACGTTGACCGATGGAATAAAAGGTTCTGGCGATTGCGTTACTGAGATGGGAGAGGGAAAGGCTGGTGGCAAGAATAATTGAGGCGATCATCAAAGAAGTTAAAATAATGTAACTTCCTGCCAGATCAAAATATTTCAGCAGTAGATAACTGCCAGCTGCCCCTAACAGCCCGCCTCCTTCTCCTTTCTGCCCCGCCTGGAAAACATCAGCAAAAGGAACTGAAAGATGCATAAAGCTGAGTATTATCAGAACCATCAAAGCCACCCCGAGGAACTGTGGAATCAACTGGACATTGCTGCGTTCCCGCATAATCTTTGTGCCCAGCCATATTAGCAGCAAGGGTAGCAGGTATCGTCCCTCCCCGGCAGCTGTCGACAGGCATTGATTGAGAAATTGACCGGCTGTTCCCACTGCAGGCGTGAACAGGCTGATCAGCCCCAGGAGGGCAAATGTAATTATGGCAATCCCGAAAAGCTCGAATTTCAGTTCTTCCTGGATCATTTTGGCCACGAAATCTTTCCCCTTTTTTTGCCATTACAGGAACGGATATGACAAATACGGCCTTTTCTCATCATATTGTGAGCTTACCATAAAATGGGCAAACAGGCAAGTCAGGTTAGGAAAAGAAAAATATTTTGTTTTAAGTCCGGAAATAAAGTATTTTGACAATGGCGGGAAAATTAAGGTATACTGGTTTGTAGATAGTAGAC
>DMIY01000014.1 GCA_003457075.1 Desulfotomaculum sp.
TCCGTGCGGAAGCGGCAAAAAGTACAAGAAGTGTTGCGGCAGGGCGGCGGGGTAGTATCTGCAAAACACTTTCCTGCTCAAAAGTCCCGCGTCGCTCGCTTCAAGGACAACTGGCAGCGGTTTTACTTAAGGCTATTTTATATGGAAGGTGAAAAATATGTTCGTTGAGTTGGCTCGTGAATTAAATAATGCGGACAGGCGGATCGAAGAATTGAGGGTTTCTCTTTGACATTGTTCAAAAAGAGCGGGAAATAGCCATTTTTGAGGAGCAAATGCTAAAGCCCGGCTTCTGGAATGACCAGGAGCAGTCGCAGCAGGTAATGCAGTCTGTTTCTGCGCTCAAAGAAAAGCTGAACTCCTTTAAAGATTTATGCCGGATGTATGAAAACCTGTTGGTTTTACTAGCCCTAAGCGAGGAGGAAGATGATCAGGGAATAGCCCAGGAACTGGCGGACGAGTTGAAAAATTTGCATCGGCTCCTGGAGCAAATGGAACTGCGCTTGCTTTTGAGTGGTTCCTACGATCACAGCAACGCCATTTTGTCCTTGCATGCCGGGGCCGGAGGTACGGAAGCCCAGGACTGGGTGCAGATGCTGCTGCGGATGTATACCCGGTGGGGGGAAGAGAAAGGCTACTCCTGTGAGTTGGCTGACCTGCTGCCCGGCGATGAGGCGGGCATTAAGAGCGCCACCATGATGGTAAGCGGCCCGAATGCCTATGGTTACCTGCAGTCAGAAAAAGGTGTTCATCGCCTGGTGCGTATTTCTCCTTTTGATGCCGGTGGGCGGCGGCACACCTCTTTTGCTTCTGTCGATGTGCTGCCGCAGGTAGAAGAAGACAATCCGGAAGTAGAGATCAATCCTGAGGATCTTAAAATAGATACGTTTCGTGCCAGCGGCGCCGGTGGCCAGCATGTGAATAAGACCGATTCCGCTGTAAGGATTACTCACTTGCCGACGGGAATTGTGGTTGTCTGTCAGAGTGAACGTTCCCAGATTTCGAACCGCAATACAGCTTTGAAGCTGTTGAAAGCAAAGATTCTTGATCTGGAGATGAAGAAAAAAGAAGCCGAACTGGCTGCTCTGCGCGAGGAAAAATCAGAGATTGCCTGGGGCAGCCAGATTCGTTCGTATGTTTTTCATCCTTATAGTTTGGTTAAGGATCATCGTACCGCTGTTGAGATCGGCAATGTGAATGCGGTTATGGATGGGGGAATAGACCAATTTATTGCTGCCTATTTAAGGGAAAAGGCGAGGAGAATAAAAAAATGAGGAAAGATTCTATGGCAAAGTAGGGAACAATCCATCATGGTCGCCTGTAATTCATATGGAAGATGGAATGTTCATGAGACTTAAGCAGAAATGGTGGCCACGGATCGCAGGTGCGGTTTTTGAGTTTTTAGGGGTCACTGTTGGTGTACTGTTAATTGCTTTGGGCCTTGATCTCTTCCTGGTGCCCAATAAAATTGCGGCCGGTGGGGTTAGCGGCCTGGCCACGGTATTTCATTATCTTGTTGGAGTACCCGTAGGCATGACCATGCTGGTCTTAAACGCGCCCCTGTTTATCATGGGTATTTACCGGCTCGGGCTTAAGTTTGGATTTCGTTCCCTGTATGGTACAGTTAGCCTGTCGGTAGCTGTTGACGCGCTGGTTCCTTACCTCCCCGTAGTCACCCGCGACCCGCTGCTGGCCGGTATTTTTGGCGGAGCAATGGTTGGTTTGGGGCTGGGTATCGTCTTTCGTTGCCGGGGTACTACCGGCGGAACCGATCTGGCTGCCGCTGTGTTGCGTTCTTATACCGGAGCCAATGTAGGCCAGTTGCTTTTCCTGGTTGATGGGATGGTGGTTTTAGCGGCAGGTATCGCTTTTCGTTCCTGGGAACTGGCCATGTATGCTCTAATCACTATTTTCGTCAGCGCCTGGCTGGTTGACCTGGTACAGGAAGGAATAAGTTACACTAAGGCTTTTTTCATTATTTCCGAATGGACAGAAGATATATCCCGTCTGGTGTTGAATGAGTTAAACCGGGGCGCAACGGCGTTGAAGGCCCGTGGGATGTATACCGGCGTAGAACGGGAAGTGCTGCTGGTGGTGGTGAGCCGGGCGGAAGTTATCAGGTTAAAGGACCTGGTGTACCAGGTCGATCCAAAAGCTTTTGTTATTCTGGCCGATGTCCATGAGGCGCTGGGAGAAGGATTCAGGCAATACAGACACCAGAAAAATTCTTTTAAATGAACTGGAGGTAGACCATGAAGCAGGAAACAATTGCCTGGCTGGAGGGTAAGGCCAGGGAGATTCGCCGGCACATTATCAGGATGACCGCGGCGGCCGGCTCCGGCCACCCGGGAGGCTCTCTTTCAGCAGCGGATATTGTCGCCGCCCTTTATTTTCACATCTTGCGTTTAAACCCCAACTGGCCTGCCTGGCCGGGCCGGGACAGGTTTGTTTTGTCGAAGGGGCACGCGGCGCCTGTGCTTTATGCTGCCCTGGCCGAACGGGGGTTTTTTCCTGTAGAGGAGTTGCTTACGCTGCGCAAATTAGGCAGTCGCCTGCAGGGTCATCCGGACATGAAGGTTCTGCCGGGCGTGGAAATGTCCACCGGTTCTTTGGGCCAGGGATTATCGGCGGCTAACGGGATGGCTCTGGCTGCCAGGCTGGATGGCCGGGACTACCGTGTTTTTGTTTTATTGGGAGATGGAGAAACTCAGGAAGGAATGGTTTGGGAAGCAGCTATGGCGGCGGCCCATTACAAGCTGGAT
Organism: Desulfotomaculum sp.; assembly: GCA_003457075.1. Classification (GTDB taxonomy): domain Bacteria; phylum Bacillota; class Desulfotomaculia; order Desulfotomaculales; family Nap2-2B; genus UBA4053. The sequence goes on from DMIY01000014.1 coordinate 2,760, forward strand.
AATGTAACTGCCTTTCTCGACCATAATGGTCTTCAGATTGACGGTCCGGTACGGGAAGTAATGTCTGTGGAACCGGCGGCCGATAAGTGGAAGGCTTTTGGCTGGGATGTCCAGGTGATTGACGGGCATGACGCGGCTCAGATCTTGCGGGCTGTGGAAACGGCCCGTCAGGTGGAAGGCAGGCCCCAGATGATTGTGGCAGAAACGGTAAAAGGCAAGGGCGTATCTTTTATGGAGAACCAGGTGGACTGGCACGGTAAGGCTCCCAAGCCGGAAGAGGCTGAAAAGGCCCTGGCGGAACTGGGGTAGATAAAATTGTTTAAACAACAGAGATCACAGAGGGAGTTACCCATAAGGGTTACCACCCTATCCATAAAGCATGAAAATAACATATTTAGCAATTCCCCCTCCCCCTAACCCTGACAATCTCCCTTGAAGGGAGAGGGAACCAATGAGTCTTGCCAACACATTTAACCTTATGTTTAAGTGTTCCCGGTGTACTCTGTGGTTAAATTTTACTCTCAAGGAGGCTCCTGGTTTTAATGAAAAAAATTGCTACTCGTGAAGCCTATGGCGAGGCCCTGGTAGAGCTGGGCAAAGAAAATCCGGATGTAGTAGTGCTGGATGCTGATCTGGCCAAGTCTACCAAGACCATCGACTTTGGAAAACAGTATCCCCACCGTTTTTTTGATATGGGTGTCGCTGAACAGAATATGCTGGGTACGGCTGCAGGACTGGCAGCGGCAGGCAAGATTCCTTTTTGCAGTACCTTTGCCGTCTTTGCCACCGGCCGGGCCTTCGATCAACTGCGCAACAGCATTGCCTATCCGCGGCTGAACGTAAAAATTTGCGCCAGCCACGCCGGTATTACTGTCGGGGAAGACGGGGCTTCTCACCAGTCGGTAGAAGATATTGCCCTGGTGCGCTCCGTGCCCAACCTAACTGTTTTTATACCTGCCGATGCGGTGGAGACTAAAAAAGCAGTGATGGCTGCAGCCGAAATTAAAGGGCCTGTATACATCAGGCTGGGACGGATGGCTGTGCCTGTTTTGCATGAAGATGATTTTGTCTTTGAGCCCGGCAAGGCCCTGCTGATGAGGGAGGGCGCCGATGCAACCATCATCGCCACCGGCATCATGGTTGCCGAAGCTTTGTCGGCGGCCCGGCAACTAGCTGAAGAAGGTCTGGACGTCCGGGTTCTAAATATCCATACGATCAAACCGTTGGATGTGGGAGCGGTGATCAGCGCTGCTAAGGACACGAAAGCTATTGTTACCGCCGAGGAGCACAGTATTATCGGAGGTCTGGGCAGCGCGGTGGCCGAAACAGTTTGCGAGCATTACCCAGTGCCTGTATACCGGGTGGGAATACCCGATACTTTTGGTGAATCAGGTACTCCTGCTGAATTAATCGAGAGATACGGTCTGACAGCGCGCCATCTGGTAGAAGCGGTTCGCGTGACTGTTCGACTTGACTGGAAGTAAATTTTTGTTATAATGAAATTATGAAAGAAAAAATAATTGCAGTAAATAGAAAAGCCCGCCACGAGTACCATATTATGGATACTTTTGAAGCGGGTATTGCCCTGACCGGCACAGAGGTCAAGTCTTTGCGTGCGGGTCAGGCCAGCCTGCAGGACAGTTATGCCCGGGTTGAAAATGCCGAACTGTTTTTATATAGTCTGCATATAAGCCCTTTTGAAAAAGGGAACCGCTTTAACCATGACCCGAGGCGGACGCGTAAACTGCTTATGCACAAGCGTGAAATCATACACCTTTTAAGCTATGTGCGGGAGAAGGGATTGACGATTATCCCGCTAAGGCTTTATTTTAATGAACAAGGGCGGATAAAAGT
>DMIY01000074.1 GCA_003457075.1 Desulfotomaculum sp.
GAAAAAAGAAAATTCCTATGGAATTAAATTACATATTAAAGTCCTGGAAAGACAAGGTTTACAGCGGTTCTTGGTGCGTCAGTACTGATCCGTAACACTGTTAGTTGCCTTTGTCAATATGATATCTTATAATATGATTTAAGCATATTTAAATGCTCGTAAAGGGAGCAGGTGGGAGAGATGATTTTTCGGAACCGTGTGGAGGCTGGCAGGAAGCTGGCAGAAGCTATGCAGGACAGGTCGTACAAAGACGGCGTGGTGCTGGCCATTCCCCGCGGTGGTGTGGTGGTGGGAGCGCAAGTAGCCCGTTCCCTGAAAACACCACTGGATTTGGTTATTCCCCGTAAAATAGGCGCTCCTCATAACCCCGAGGCAGCCGTAGGGGCAGTGGCCCAGGATGGAACAACTATATTTAACCATCAGGTTCTGAGTATTCTGGGCATAGGGAAGGAAGATTTGCAGGGGGTTGTCGAGGAACAGGTAGAGGAGATTCACCGCCGGATGAAAATGTACCGGGGACGGGAGGATTATCCGTCCTACGACAATAAGCAGGTTATTCTGGTGGATGATGGGATAGCTACGGGTTATACAGTGCTTGCTGCTTTGCGTTCGGTTAAAAACATGTTTAAGTTGAAGGAATTAATTCTGGCAATTCCGGTGGCTCCCCCCGATACGCTGAATATGTTGAGAACTGAGGTCGACCGGGTGGTTTGTCTTTTGACACCGCCTGATTTTTATGCCGTAGGCCAGTTTTATGTGGATTTTCCCCAGACTACGGATGAGGAAGTTATTTCGTTACTTCGGGAGTCGGACGGTATTCATCATCCCGAAGCATAAGGGAAGAAGTTTTGCTGCATGCTATTTAGGTATAAGCAGCAGTCTTTTTCAAAGTAGTTTTAGCGATCTTGAGCAATACTTGCTTCTTCTGCCAGTTCCCGGGTGGTACAGTGGTTGATGGTGTGCAGCAAGCCCTCCACAATCAAATTGGCCATGCGCATGACCAGGTTTAACCTGGTGTTTTGCAAGACGAGATATTCCATGAAACCGCCTATGTTAACAACGCCGGTGATATGTATTTCTCCTACTGAGGGAAGATTTTTATTGACCCCTGCCCCCGGCTGTAAAGAACCATCTCCTATATTTATGCAGCCGACGTTTTCCTGGTTTCCCAGGCAGGCATCTATTGCTATAATGAGCGGGTTTTCATGGTGGCAGTAGATTTCTTCTAATTTTTGCTGCAGGTTGCTGGCGTGAACAGGTTGTTCCAGGGTACCGTAGACATAAAAAACATTCTGCTCTAAAACTGAGAGTTTGCTGCCCACCAGAGGTCCCAGGCAGTCACCGGTGGAACGGTCTGTTCCGATGCAAAGCAGTACTTTAGGACAATTGCTGACCATGCCGTTTCTTTTACGTAGCCGGTTGTCCAGATCCCAGCCAAATTTTATTGCAGCTAGCGGATCTTCTATATTAATTCTTATCCGGGAAGTTATCGTTGTTCCCGGGTTAGAGTTAGTGTTGTTCATTTTGCTCCTCCTTTATTCGATGGCCAGTAATATATTATTTCCAGTGATAACCTGAATTATTCCTTTTTTGCATAAACATTAACAGGGGGAGTATTTTGGATCAAAACAGCAGGGCTGGTCTTTTGATCAAAGTAATGACGGTCTATGCGGGTACGGTAATCGGCGCCGGCTTTGCTTCAGGCCAGGAAATAATGCAGTTTTTTATCTCGTTTGGGGTTTATGGCCTGTGGGGAGTAGGGCTGGCTACTGTATTGTTTGTTTATCTGGGATTGCTGATCATGTTTTTGGCGACCAGGTTACAGACGTCGAATTACCAGGAGTTGCTAAGGTACTTGCTGGGAAAACGGGCAGGCCGGGTGATGGACTTCATAAGCTTGCTTATGCTGCCGGGTGGGCTGGTGGTCATGCTGGCCGGGAGCGGGGCGGTTTTTTCTGAACAACTGGGGTTGCCCAGGTTATTGGGAACAAGTTTGGCGGCAGTTGTAACTTGCCTTGTGGTTATGAAAGGGCTGCCTGGTGTGCTGACAGCCAATATTATTCTGGTGCCCTTAAAAATTTCAGCTCTGGTGGTAGTTTCTCTTCTGGCTCTTTTGCACCAGGGGGCGCTTCTCCAACCATTTCCCGACGCCTTGCCGGTCAACAGGGTAGCCGGTCACTGGAGTTGGTCGAGTGTCCTTTATGTTTCGTATAACATGGTTGTGCCGGTGGCTGTGCTTTCCTCCCTGGGGCGAACCGTGCCGGTTGGAATAGGTATGCTTGGCGGAGCGCTCGGGGGATTGATCCTGGGGATTACTGCCGGGCTGATTACCCTGGCGGGACTGGCTTTTTATCCGGAGGTGCTTAATTATCAGGTACCTGTTTTGTTTATTGCCCGCAGCGCAGGATTTATGCTGCAATCCCTGTTGAGTTTGCTGATCTGGACGGCCATTCTTACTACGGCTATTGCCGGCGCCCATGGATTTGCCAGCCGCCTGGCTCCCGGGGGAGGGTGGAGGTATAGGCTGGCCGGCATTGGAGCTACTTTGCTGGCCATGCCCTTGGCCAGCCTGGATTTTAACTGTCTTGTGCAACTGCTCTATCCGCTTTTTGGTTACGCCGGCCTGATCCTGCTTTTTGCCTTGATACTGGCCCCTGTTATAAAGAAGAGAGGGAATTTACCGTCGTGAATTCCCTCTCTTCCTGGAAATTATCCCATCCATACATTCATCTCTCTTAATTTCGGGTCTTTGATTTTTGCCTGAATGACCGGGCCGTGATCCAAAAGGAAACTACTACCGGCCTCGCTTAATCCCTGCTTCTTAAATTCGGTTATTATGCTTGCACAGATTTCTTCTATCAGGCGGTACTTCTTGTTGTAATCATGGGCAAGAACCGATTCCAGGATCGTTTTGTAGGCGGCGCCGCCTAGTATTGGCAAATCCTTGACGGCTCTGTGCATCCATTTGAAAAACGGCGTATATTTCTTGTTTAATAAAAAGACCAGGGAAATTGTATCTGCGTAAAACTTGGTTTCCGCATATTGAGCTGCCACATGTTCCCTTCTTTTAACGCACCGCATAAAGTTATACTGACCGGCCTGGGCAATTGACATGCACCGGGCAGCTATTTTTTTTAATCTTACGTCTTCCGGGTAAAATTCCAGCAGCCTGTTTCTAAACTGTGTGAACTCACCCAGCGGATCATAGAATACTCTTCCATTTGTGCATGCCGCCAGATAGCTTTCGGGAAGGGAAAGCCATTCATCTGCATTTTCCGGTACGCGTTCTGTGCCGATGAATTTTTTATAGAACTCGCCTGTTTCAAAGACGCCAATCCTTCCTTCTCCCCAGGCACTGATTTTTCTCTGAAAACCTTCGAAAGTCTGTGGGAGTTTATTGTATTCTGCTTGTAGGAGTTGCCCAATTTCTGCGTAGTCGTTTTTGTTCAGCCAAAGGCAAAAGGAAGGACCCCAGTCGTGGTCTCTCGAAATTTCATCGTCAAATCCATAACACTCTGAACCGTCACCTACCAGTCCGGCGGCAATTCTGTCTTTATAATTACCAAGCTTTTCGTGGATCATCGGGAGACCGTGCTCTTTAAAGAACCTTTCGGAAATTTCAAGTCCTTTCATTATCAGTGCCCTTTCAATTACCTGACAACACTCCGGAAGTTATTATGGCTATGTTTTCCTGAAGCATTTCAATTTCAGCAGTTGCCCCTACTTCCTTGTATAAATCCAGGGATTTACTGAAATATTCCACAGTGGTGAGGGGTTCGGCATTGATTGCATAAATGTAACCAATATTGCTGAGTTGAGTTGCTTCCCCCCGTTTGTCTCCAATCTCCCTGCAAGTAGCCAGGGCTTCATTATAATATTTTAGGGCATTATCTCTGTCGTTTTTGTCTCTGCAGGTGGTGCCGATATTGGCCAACTGAGCAGCCATTCCCTGTTTGTGTTCCAGCTTCTTGAAGATGTCCAGGGCTTCGTCAAAATATGTGCGGGCGACGTCTATTTCTCCCAAAATAACATGTAGAAGACCCATGTTATTTAACTGATTGGCTGCCCCTTCCTGATATCCACTTTCTTTATATCTGTTCAGTGCGTCGTTGTAATATTTTAAAGCTTTTTCCGGTTCCCGCAGATCTTGATATACGGCGCCGATGTTTCCTAATTGCTCTGCCTCATCTTTTCTTTGCCTAGTCTTTCTAAATATTTCCAGGGCCTGATTAAAGTACTCCAGAGCACTTTCCAGTTCGCCTTTGATATAATTTATAAAGCCAAGGTTGCTTAAAAATACTCCTTCAAACCGGGTATCTTTTTTCTCTCTGGCCAGGGACAGTCCGTCTGAGAAAGCTTGAGAAGCCTCGGCTGATTTTGAGATGGTAAATAAGGAACTACCCTGATTCAGATAGGCTAAGAGCGTTGGGTAAGCCGCTATAGATTTGGCATAGGCTTTGGTAGCAGCTTCATATTTCTCCTTTTTGAATAATTCTTCTGCCTCATCAAAATATTTTTGAGCTTCTGGAGTCATCCTTTTTACCTCCTTTGTTTTGGTAAATTCCCGGAAACTCTCACGAGCCT
>DMIY01000096.1 GCA_003457075.1 Desulfotomaculum sp.
ACAGGCATGGGTGGTTAGCTCAGATGTGTATCTATACCTATCGCAAAAAAGGGGACAGCTTGACCGGAGAGGATTGTATTAACCACTTAAAGGAGTATGTAAGAAGGCATATTAGGAAAGCGCCAGGGGGGGATATAGACGTTGTGGCTCACCTGTTACAAAAATGGAAAGCGCCGCTCAGCCGCCAAAGCTTCGACGATTATATCAACAAGGTTCAACCGAGGGACAAACGCCCCAGAGAACTCCCTGTGGGAGATGTTGAGAGCTGTCTGAAACTGCTTAATAAAAAATCGCAAGTCCTTTTCCCGTTAACTGTGCAGGAAGCGGCAGAATTGCTATTAGAGCAGATGCCAATACCAGACAAACCGGAGAATGTAATTCGCTGGCTTTATGACCAGCTTAAAAAAAACAAGGTTAAAAACGCCGGATCTTCGTTTGAAAAGCTCACTCGTGAAGGTATCAGGTATCAAAAAAACTGGTATCGGATTGATAAAGAAGGGTTTGAGGAGGCTAACCGGCAATGGAAGCTCACCAAATCAAGACCAAGTCTGGTGAAGTTTTTGATGCAGAAGGAGGGTATTACCCCCCAGGGTGCCCGTAAAAGGATTAGAAACAGCTTGAAAAAGGACCTAACCCTTAAAGAAGTATACGAAGAAGCTTTAGGCAGATTAATTAACAAGAGCGGAAAGGACCTTTCTGGATGATATTTAACGTCACCGATCCGAAAGGGCGCAGCGTATTGTTGAAGAAGGGCACCTGGGAACATAAGATTCAGATAGAGCACATGGAAGTAAACATTGATGTTCTTGAAAGATTGGCTGGAAATCCTTATTACATACTTCGTGATTTAACACAATTGGATCAGGCCCACCCTACAAGAGAAGAATACGTAGACCTGATCCCTTCGCCGGTTGAAACATCCCTGGTGATTATCCGGGCAATCATAGATCATGCTACGGCTCCGGGTGAGGTAGTTACCGCTTTTATCAGTTCAAAAACAAAAGGACTATTCACACAAGGGGGGATAGTATATGTTCGGCCCGAAAGCAAAGGATAAGCCGGTGTTAAACTATGATCGGGAACACGACGTGCTTTACATTTCCCTTGGCCGGCCGGCGCCGTCCTATTCCGATGAGGACGGAGTCAGGGGAGTATTGATTCGCCGCGCCATAGGTACCGGGGAGATAACCGGAGCAACCATAATTGATTACTCAAAGCGCGATAAAAAACAACTCCAGAAGGTTTTACCATTCCGGGTAAATCAGAAAGAAGTGAATTTATGAGAAAGCTTACCGTTATCATGGAACAGGAGGAAAACGGGGGCTATTCCGTATGCGTAGCGGAATCGCCCGGCTGCGCCAGTCAGGGAGACACCTGGAAAGAAGCGTTAGCCAATATCAGGGAAGCAATTGCGCTCTATCTGTGGAGTTTACAGGAGGACGGCTTGCTTTCCTCTTTTGAGGAAATAGAGGCTGCCGGATGAGTGAACTTCCCCAGGTACCGGGTGAGCGTTTGGTAAGGCCCGCCGTACCTTGTCCCGCCTGGCATAACGGGCACAAATTTTTACCCTTACCTTACCCTTACGGGGGTAAAAAACGATAAAAAAACATGCGACTGGATGAGTTTCCCAATCGCTAAAAGCCTTGATATTACTACAAAGTGGCACCAGGTGAGGTTAGCTAAAACATGCCTCCTCAAATTCCCAAGCTGAGGGTTGAGGGTTCGATCCCCTTCACCCGCTCCAATAATAGCAAGGGTTCCGGCATATCAAAACGGTGCCGGATTTTTTATTGTTTAGGAATCACCCTAATAGTCACCATATTATTGAAGAGCGATTCTAAGATGTTGTGAAGTAGGACTTGCAGTAACGTCTGAAGCGGGGTAAAATAAAGCAGGTGTAGTTGTAAGGAGGGTTGGCTGGTGGAACAGCCAAGGTTTGTTTCCCTTAATCTGGACAGCTATCAACCTCTGCGGGAGTTGGTTTTTGATGCCTTGCGGGAGGCCATTATCCAGGGCCGGCTCAAGCCGGGGGAACGACTGATGGAAATCCAGTTGGCCGAGGAGTTGGGAGTAAGCCGTACACCGGTACGGGAGGCCATCCGCAAGCTGGAACTGGAGGGTTTTCTGGTCATGATTCCGCGCAAGGGTGCTTATGTCGCCGGCATTTCGGTAAAAGACATTGTTAATATATTTGAGGTGCGGGCGGCTCTGGAAAGCCTGGCTGCCGGTCTGGCCGCCGAACGGATTACCGAAGAAGAATTGGAGCAACTGGAGAGAGCGTTGGTATATATTTCCGAGGCCAGCGCTAACAATTTGAGCGCAGTGGTACAGACCGATATCTCCTTTCATGAGCTTATTTACAAAGCCAGCCGTAACCAGCGTCTGGTGCAGATTGTCACTCACCTGCAGGAACAGATCCAGCGTTTCCGCACCGCTTCTTTGGCCCAACCGGGCCGTACCAGGACTGTCATTGAAGAACATAGAAAAATTGTAGAGGCAATCAGTGAGCGAAATGTTGAACTGGCCCGCACCCTGGCCCGGGAACATATTGAAAATGCCGAGTACAGCCTGCTCAGTGCCATGCGGGAGGTGACTTGATGACGGTTGATGCAGTAGTCCTGGCCGGCAGCTTGAATAATGGCCAGTTGAGGGAATACAGCCCTGTTCCTTATGAAGCCCAGATACCCATTGGATCAAAGACAATGGTGGAATATGTGCTGGATGCATTGTTAAAGTCGTCTTATGTAGAACGTATGGTAATAGCAGGACCCGGTGATTTATTACCTCCGGGGCTGGATACCGGTAGAGTGCAGGTAATTTCGCCGGGAAGCAGCGTTTTGGAAAATGTGCAGTCAGGTATTGATTGTTTGCCTTCAGCCCGGCGTGTGCTGGTGGTCACCTCCGATATACCACTGCTTACGGTGCAGGCCGTTGACGGCTTTTTAGAGCAGTGCACAGATCAAACGGTGGATCTTTTTTATCCCGTAGTTTCCCGTGATATTATGGAAAGCCGTTTTGCTGGCGTCAAGCGCACCTACGTTCGACTGCGGGAAGGTATATTTACAGGTGGCAACTTGTTCCTGTTGAACCCGGTGGTTTTACCCCGTTGCCTGGCTAAAGGTAAAGAACTGGTGGCGGCCAGAAAAAATCCCTGGCGGTTAAGCCGCTTGATCGGCATTACCTTTTTAATCAAGTTCTTATTGCGCAGGCTGAGCCTGAAGGAGGCGGAGGTCAAAGTTTCAAAACTGCTGGGGATAAAAGGTGTGGCAGTAATCAGTCAGTATCCGGAGATAGGTTTTGATGTGGATAAACCGGCTGATTTAGAGCAGGTTACCGGGATACTGAGCATGTAAAAACACCTTTTTATACCAAAGGCTCCCGGGAACTCATTCGACAAGTTACCCTCCCCTGACCCCTCCCGTCGAGGGAGGGGAAGAGATGAGGAGCACCCTGGCAAAGGATGGAGAGTTTCCTGAAGGATGAGGAGTCTCTCGATAAATTCCCTCTCCCTTGGGGAGAGGGTTGGGGTGAGGG
>DMIY01000147.1 GCA_003457075.1 Desulfotomaculum sp.
CCGCGACATAGAAGGGAAAGGACGATTGACGCCAGGTAGTTGACCCGGACCCAGGGGAGGATGAGAAAGCGGGAATTGTTCACTATCAGATGGAGGCTGGACTGCCGCTGTTCATTGCTCCACCCGATAAAGAGGTCTCTTGGGGCCAATTTCCAAGCTGATGCGCTGATCCTAAAGAGCGCCCAGGATCTGATCGTTTCCTTTGATGAAGTAACGGATCTGCGCTCCCGGCAGGGGCAAATAGTCTGGGCATCTGGATGTGCAGTAGCCCGAAAACCAGAGCGATCAACGCCCGCCCCACCAGCAGGTGCTCCTTCTCCAACCGCACCCGCACCTGTTGGTTTGTTGCCTGCGCAGCCGGCAGAAGCGCACCGTTTAGCAACTAAAGTGGCTACTGAAGTGCAAAAGATACCTGGTGTCAATAAGGTAGCCGTGATTCTTACCGGTAACACAGCCATCCTGGGACTGGACATCAAGCCCGAAGTGCAAAAGAACCGGACAGAAGAAATTAAAGCTGAAACAGCAAAAAAAGCAAAGCAGTTAGATAAACGCATTCGTACTGTTATGGTAACTACGGATCCAGACTTGGTGACCCGCATCAAACGGGTGTTTGAAGGGGTAAGTAAGGGAACTCCGATTACCAGCTTTACAAAAGAAGTACAGGAAATCCTGAGAAGAATAAAACCGGCTGCTGGTAATCTATAAAAAACCATGAATCAAGGGGGGACACTCAGGTTTTTCTTCGCCAACCAGGAAGGCATTTTGAAGAAGCCGGCGTGCTTCTTTCAGATACCGTATCCGGTTAATATACAAAGTAAACAACGGCTCGCCGGCAGTAACCCGTTCACCTGTTTTCTTATGTAGCATTACGCCAACTGAATGATCTATATCATTATCCAGGGCCTGCCGGCCTGCGCCTAAAAACATAGCTGCACGGCCAATATTTTTTGTATCAACAGCCCGAACATAGCCTGTCTCCCTGGAAAAAACTTGCTCCTGCCGGGCAGCAAGGGGCAGCAGCGCGGGGTTATCCACCACTTCAGGATTTCCGCCCTGGGCAAGTATCATCTCCTTAAATTTCTCCAGGACATTGCCGTTTTTCAAAAGGAAGGACAGTCTATCTTCCGCCTCCTCAACACCTGCCGCTTTCCCGGCCAGGATCAGCATCTGTGCACCCAGGGCCAGGCAAAGCTTTTCGAGATCCGGAGGACCTTTACCCTGCAATGTCAGAATAGCCTCCCGCACCTCTAATGCGTTGCCGACCGCATATCCTAAGGGTTGATCCATACCGGTAACCAGAGCTACGGTAGCACGTCCCAGTTGGCGGCCAATGGCGACCATCAAGCGGGCCAGGGCAAAAGCGTCTTCCCGGTACGGCAGAAAGGCGCCGTTTCCTGCTTTTACATCCAACACAACGGCCCCGGCGCCGGCGGCAATTTTCTTGCTCATAATACTGGAAGCTATAAGGGGAATAGACTCCACTGTAGCCGTTGCATTTCTTAAGGCATAAAGCTTTTTATCAGCGGGGACAAGAGCCTTTGACTGAGCAGCCACAGCCACGCCAATATCCTTTACCTGCCGGATAAAAGCAGGTATCTCCATGTCCGTCCGGAAACCGGGTATGGATTCCAGCTTGTCAATGGTACCACCCGTATGCCCCAACCCCCGGCCGGAGAGCTTGGCTACCGGCACACCCGCCGCAGCCACTAAAGGAACCAGCACCAGCGTAGTTTTATCCCCCACCCCGCCCGTGCTGTGCTTATCCACTTTGCAGCCGGGAATGCTGGAAAGGTCAACTTGCTCTCCAGAACCGGCCATGGCCGTAGTTAATTCTGCCGTTTCACGAAAGCCAAGCCCATTTAAAAAAACGGCCATCAACAGGGCCGCTGCCTGGTATTCCGGTATGCTCCCGGCAGTATACCCGCCAATAAAAAAGTCTATCTCTTCACGGGAAATTTCCCGGCCCTGGCGTTTCTTAAGAATAATATCGTACATCTGCATGGCCCATGTCCTCATACTAAAGCAAAATTTCCCTGGCAAAGCTGGTACCGGCCGGCAGGTGTAAATTAAAAAATTCTGCCACTGTAGCAGCCACGTCGGCAAATGTACTTCGTGTACCCAGGTTGACGCCCGCCCGTACCGGCGCTCCATAAACCAGCACAGGCACGTATTCACGCGTGTGATCGGTACCTGCAGTGGTAGGATCGCAGCCATGATCGGCAGTGATCACCAGCGCCTCATCAGCACGCAGGGAGCCAAAAATCTCTGGAAGCCGCCGGTCAAAGGCCTCCAGTGCCCGGGCGTATCCTTCCACGTTATTGCGGTGTCCGTAAATCATGTCGAAATCAACAAGATTGGTAAAGATCAGACCCTGTTTCTCCCCCTGCATACACTCCAGGGTTTTATCCACCCCGTCCATGTTGTCCCTGGTGAGTACGGACATGGTAATACCCCTGCCGGCAAAAATGTCTTCAATCTTGCCCACTGCCAGCACGGTCAGACCGCTGCCGGCAAGCAGGTCCAGCAGCGTGGGGCCGGGTGGCGCCAACGAAAAATCGTGCCGCCTTTCCGTCCGGTAAAAACTACCCGGTTTACCCACAAAAGGCCGGGCGATGACCCGTGCCACGGCATGCTTTCCGGTAAGCAACTGGCGGGCTATCCGGCACATCCGGTATAATTCTTCAACTGAAATAATCTCTTCGTGTGCCGCAATTTGAAACACACTATCCGCCGATGTATAAACTACCGGGTACCCCGTACGCATGTGCTCAGCGCCAAGCTCCTCAATAATCACCGTTCCTGAAGCAGCCTTGTTTCCGAGCACGGGCCGCTGAATTTGCTCTTCGAAAAACTCAATTAATTCTTCCGGAAATCCATAAGAATACACAGGGAAAGGTCTATCCAGGATAAGGCCGGCAATTTCCCAGTGGCCGGTGGTAGTGTCCTTCCCAGGTGAACGCTCGGCCATTCGACCATAAGCGCCTGCAGGCCTAACCGCCGGTGGAACACCGGGAAGATCCAGAATATTTCCCAGACCTATACCGGCCAGGTTAGGCAGCTTTAATCCCCTTGCAGCTTTTGCACAATGGACGAGAGTATTGGTTCCTTCATCCCCGTATTTATCCGCATCAGGCAGGGCGCCGATGCCTACACTATCCAGCACAATCAAGGTTACCCGGTTAATACTTCTCTTTCCCGGCAAGAATCCTGTCTCCTTTCAAGTCATCCAGCGATCGCGCCCTGGGATGCGTCTTGTCGTAAATTTCTTTTAATCTTGCCCTTGTTAAGTGAGTATAGATCTGCGTGGTATTAATATCAGCATGTCCCAACAACTCCTGGACAGATCTCAAGTCGGCCCCGTTTTCCAGCAGGTGAGTGGCAAATGAATGCCGCATCATATGAGGATTTACATGGCGTCCCAGGCAGGAAAGGCGAACATGCTTGTTAATAATTTTGCGCACCCCGCGGGCCGAAAGACGGTTACCGTACTTGTTTAAAAAAACTGCCTGGCCGGCAGGTTTTCCCCGTGCCGCCAGCAGCGGCCGACCCGCGTCCAGGTATCGTTGAAGAGACTCTGCCGCCGGAAAACCAACAGGCACTATTCTCTCTTTTCCTCTCTTGCCCAAAAGCCTTATATATCGCGCCGATAAATCCAGTTCCCCCGTGTTCAGGTTTACCAGTTCGCTTACCCGCATACCGGAAGCATACAGGGTTTCCAACAGCGCCCGGTCGCGTAAGTCTAAGAGATCGTTTTTTGAGGGAGTTTCCACCAGCGTCCGGCAGTCCTCCTCAAACAAAAAAGAGGGCAGGCGCTTTTCCAACCGGAGAGAGTTAACCCTGGCCAGAGGATTGCCGGTTATTATCCCTTCCCGGCATAAAAAACGAAAAAAAGAACGCCAGCTTGCCAGTTTACGGTTAATGCTGGTACGGGCCAATCTATCCCTGTGCAGTTTGGAAAGATAGTCACGCACCAGCGGATAGTTAATATCTTCCGGCTTTATATGCGCATCTTTTTTCCCCAGCAGGTGGGCAAAAAAATCCACTCCCTGGAATAGATCACGCTGGTAACTTTCCAGTGTGTGCTTCGATACATTTTTTTCCGCCTGTAAATAATTGATAAAGATATCAATGTATGTATACATGGATCAGAATTCACCTCCTGACAGGGGAAAAGGTTAACTGAACACCTACTTCTTTAAGCATCAAGGTTTGTGGCTATATCATGGTTTTAGCGTTTGTTTCAACTGCTTTGGCCTTTTCCCCGTCCCGTGACTTTCTTTCCCCGTTTTAAAGCCGCAACTACCATTTACACACGCCAACTGCGCTTTTTCCCCGCGGTTGTTTTTGATCACCAGCAAGCCGCCGCATTGCGGGCACGGCTCGATGCTGGGTTCATTCCAGACAACAAAATTACACTCCGGAAAGCGGCTGCAACCATAAAACCGGCGGCCCTTTTTGCTTCGCCGGATCACCAATTCGCCTCCACATTGAGGACAGGACACACCGGTAGATGTAATCAGCGGCTTAAGATTGCGGCATTCCGGAAATCCGGGACACGCCAGAAACCTGCCGTACCGGCCGGTCTTAATCACCATGTTGCGTCCGCATTTTTCACATATCTCTTCAGAAACCTCATCCGGGATCGTTACCCGCTCTATTTCTTCTCCGGCCTTTTTCACCGTCTGCTGAAACGGGTAGTAAAATTCCTGGATCATTTGAACCCAATCAAGCTCTCCTTCCTCAATCTTATCCAGCTTTTCTTCTATCATAGCGGTAAATTCCACGTCAATTATTTCGGAGAAATGATTTTTCAGCAGACCTACCACAATCATTCCCAGTTCAGTAGGAACAAACTGCTTTTTCTGCTTTGTAACATAACCTCTTTTTTGAATCGTCTCCACAATCGGAGCATACGTGCTGGGCCTGCCTATACCTTTTTCCTCCATCGTTCTAATTAAAGTAGCATCCGTGTAACGCGGCGGAGGCTGAGTAAAATGCTGCTTCGGGATTAATGATTTGGCCTTGAGAATATCGCCTTCCGCCAAGTCAGGCAAGAGTGTTTCAATCTCTTTTGTCCCATCATCCGTGGATTCAGTATAAACCTGCATAAAACCAGCAAACCTGATCACCGAACCCGTCGCCCGGAAAGTATATTTCCCGGCAACAAGATCAACACCGGTAGTTTCAATCAGCGCCGGACTCATCTGGCTGGCTATGAAACGGGACCAGACGAGCTTATATAATTTGTACTGATCCTGAGTCAGGTATTTTTTGACAGCGTCCGGCTCCCGGCAAACATCAGTAGGGCGTATTGCTTCATGGGCATCCTGAATTTTCCCCTTTGACACTACCTGACGGGGTGAATGAGGAACATACTGTTGTCCAAACCTTTCACGGATCAAGGCCCGTGCCTCATCACGGGCAGATTCGGCTACCCTGGTGGAATCGGTACGGATATATGTGACCAGGCCAACCGGGCTTTTTTCACCCGCCTCCAGGCCTTCATACAATTGCTGGGCTACTGCCATGGTTCGCCGGGCAGTAAAATTCAACTTGCGATAAGCCTCCTGCTGCAAAGTACTTGTAGTAAAGGGCGGGGCAGGATAGCGAGGCTTTTCCTGGCGGCTGATCTTAACTACCCGGTAGGAAGCCGGGCCAAGATCTTTTAAGATTATTTCCATCCGGGAACGATCGGGAATCCTTGCTTTTTCGTCACCAATCTTGAAAAGACGGGCATCAAAGGAAATACCGTCTTTTTGTATGCAAACAACTGTCAGCGTCCAGTATTCTTCAGGTACGAAGGATTGAATTTCCTCTTCCCGGTCACAGATCAGGCGAACAGCAACCGATTGAACGCGGCCGGCACTCAAACCACTTTTCACCTTTTGCCACAGCAGGGGACTCAAATTATAACCCACCAGGCGGTCTAAAATTCGCCGCGCCTGCTGAGAATTTACCCGGTTATAGTCAATGTCCCGGGGGGCTTTGATTGCCTTCTGAACAGCCTGCCCGGTCACTTCGTTAAATTCAACACGGCATGGTCCGTTTTCTATTCCCAGCATCTCTTGTAAATGCCAGGCAATAGCTTCGCCCTCACGATCCGGGTCAGGGGCCAGCAATACCCGATCAACCTTCTTGACTGCTGCTTTTAACTCTTTGATAACTTCTCCCTTGCCCCTGATGGTGATATACCTGGGTTGAAAATTATCCTCCGTATTTATACCCAGCCGGCTGCGGGGCAAATCACGCACATGTCCCATTGATGCCTTGACGGTATATTTACTGCCCAGAAACTTACTCAGGCTTCTTGCCTTGGTCGGGGATTCAACGATTACCAGCGTCTTTGGCAATAACATTCACTCCTCTTTTTGAAGTATCTGCCGCCTGTAATTCTTATATGCTAATATTAACCGGAAAAATCCATCTTAAAAGAAACTGTCGAAAAAGTTCAAATCTCCCTCCCCCTAACCCCCTCCCTTTGAGG
>DMIY01000131.1 GCA_003457075.1 Desulfotomaculum sp.
GCGTTCAAGAAGTTTAAGCAGGTTTTCTCCCGTAACACCTTTTTCACGCTCTGCACGTGTAAAATAATTACGAAACTGCGTTTCCAGCACCCCGTATACGCGCCGGGCTTTCTGCTTTTCCCTCAACTGCAGGCCATATTCGCTTTGCTTGGCTTTTCGTTTCTGGCCGTGTATGCCTGGTGCGTAACTGCGCCGTTCAACTGCACACCTGGTGGTATAGCAGCGATCTCCCTTTAAAAAAAGCTTAACACCTTCACGCCGGCAGAGTCGGCACTGCGGACCTGTATACCTCGCCATCTAACAATATTACCTCCAATCAAAATCATAATCTTATTAAACTCTCCGGCGCTTCGGAGGACGACAGCCGTTATGCGGGATGGGGGTAACATCCTTAATCAGGCTCACCTCCAGACCAGCAGCCTGCAACGAACGAATAGCAGCCTCCCGGCCGGCCCCCGGACCTTTTACCAACACTTCTACCTGCTTCATGCCGTGTTCCATAGCTTCTTTAGCCGCCTTCTCAGTAGCCATTTGGGCAGCAAAAGGGGTGCTCTTACGAGAGCCTTTAAATCCCACCGTCCCTGCACTGGACCACGAAATAGTGTTTCCTTTAACATCAGTAATAGCTACAATAGTGTTATTAAAAGTAGATTTAATATGAGCTACCCCGCGTTCTATGTTTTTTCGCTCCCGCCGTTTGGTGCGAACAGGTCGACGAGCCATTTTAATACCTCCCTTAATCAGATGTCAGTCGTCGGATGTCGGAAAATGCTCTCTTACCGCTGAACAACGATGATTGATCTCCGTTTCAAAATCAAACTTTACGACCTTTTGCGACTGAAGACAACTATTTTTTGCGGCGTATACCCACGGTTTTGCGCGGGCCCTTACGGGTCCTAGCGTTGGTTTTTGTCCGCTGACCCCGCACAGGCATCCCCCGGCGGTGACGCAGACCACGATAACAACCAATCTCAATCAATCTTTTGATATTCAAGGCTACTTCCCGACGCAGGTCTCCCTCCACCTGGTAATTCTTTTCAATGATTTCCCTCAGCCTGTTGATTTCTTCCTCAGCCAGGTTCCTTACCCGCGTATCTGGATTAACTTTGGCCTGGGCCAAAATTTTCCTGGCCAGAGACCGGCCAATTCCATAAACATATGTAATGGCTACTTCCACCCGTCTATCACGAGGCAGATCAACCCCTGCAATACGTGCCACCTAGTTCAAACACCTCCTTTAACAAATAGATTTTGCACTTTGCTTTTTATAATTTTATTTTTATCCCTGTTTTTGTTTATGCTTTGGATTCTCACAGATCACCCTGACCTTACCATGACGTCGAATAATCTTACATTTTTCGCACATCACCTTAACAGACGGCCGTACTTTCATTTCCCTTCCCCTCCCCCGGAAACAACCATAAAATCGATTACTTATATCGATAAACAATACGACCCCGGCTTAAATCATAAGGAGACAACTCTACCATCACCCTGTCACCAGCAAGGATCCGAATAAAATGCATCCTGATTTTCCCAGAAACATGGGCCAGTACTTTATGCCCATTTTCCAACTCTACCCGGAACATCGCATTGGGAAGCGGTTCAATCACCGTACCTTCCACCTCGATAACGTCCTGCTTTGACATAGCTACCCCCTTTCTTAGATGCCGGTTACCAGACAATTTGATGAAAAGCAAGTCCTGACCAAATTGAACAATTGGTAGTAAAGGTTTTATTTGCTTTTCGTCGCTGTACTAGTTCCAGCCAGTGTTTCAGCCATTAAACGCTGCAGCCCGTTTCGTATATCCAGATCAGTTACGCGCTGACCGGAATGACTTTTTTCTGTTATTTCAGTAGCCAGTTGAGGATACACCTTTAGATGCTTGATATTTTTTTTCTTCGGTGTTTTCAGCTTCCGGACCTCTCCATCAGCTACCTGGCCAATAGTATCGTTTACCATATTAATTACAAGGTAAAATTTCCTGGAATCCCGCCCGGCTGTGGAACATACCAGCCGGCCGGGTACAAACTTATTTTCCATGCCCATAACCTCCTACTACAACCGCGTTAATATCTCCGGTTCTCCATCGGTAATGGCCACGGTATGTTCAAAATGAGCCGACAACCCCGCATCTTTAGTAACTACCGTCCAGTTGTCCGGCAACTTACGCACCTCATACGTACCATCGTTTACCATGGGTTCAATGGCCAATGTCATACCTGATTTAAGCCTCAACCCGCGACCGGGCCGGCCAAAATTTGGCACCTGGGGATCCTCATGCATACTCTTGCCAATGCCGTGTCCTACATAATCCCTGACTACAGAATAACCCCTGCTTTCTACATGAGTCTGAATAGCATACGAAATATCAAATAAGCGGTTACCTTCACAGGCCTTCTCAATCCCTGCGTATAATGCCTCTTCTGCCGCTTTAAGCAATCTTGAAACCTTTGCGCTTGTCTCACCAACCGGAAAGGTAACAGCTCCATCACCAAAATAACCATTTATTTCCGCACCAATGTCAATACTGATAATATCTCCATCTTTTAATTCCCTTAAACCGGGGATGCCGTGGACTACTTCCTCGTTTACCGAAGCACAGATGCTGGCCGGAAAACCATACAATCCCTTAAAGGCTGGTTTAGCTCCCCTGCCGGTAATAAACTTCTCAGCTATATGATCTAATTCGCCAGTAGTTATTCCCGGCTTAATTTCCCTGGCCAGTTCCGTAAAAGTACCGGCCACTATCCGCCCGGCATCACGCATATAAGCCAGTTCCCGCCTCGATTTAATAGTTATCATCCATGTTCTCTCCAATCGCTTACCTGATGAATCCCTGGTAACTGCGCATAAGCATATGTGATTCTACTTGCTTCATTGTATCCAGAGCTACTCCCACTACTATCAACAAGGCAGTGCCACCAAAGTAGACGTTAGGAATACGCGTGGCTGCAAATACGAAATTCGGCAAAACAGCAATCAAGGCTAAAAAAATCGCTCCTATTAAGGTTATCCTGCTCATTACTTTGCTGATGTACTCAGCAGTCGGCCGGCCGGGGCGAATACCCGGGATAAAGCCTCCGTATTTCTTAATGTTATCGGCAATATCCACCGGATTCATAATCACTGCCGTATAAAAATAGGTAAAACCAATCACAAGCAGGGCATAAAAAACAGTATGCGCCGCTGTTCCCCAGGCAAAATAAGACAGGTACCAGTTCGCAAATTTACCACCGGAAAACCACTGCACCAGTTGTTCGGGAAACATCAAAATTGACGAAGCAAAGATAACCGGGATTACTCCTGCCTGATTAACCCTTAAAG
>DMIY01000048.1 GCA_003457075.1 Desulfotomaculum sp.
TGCCCAGGCAGTAGAAATTAATTCTTTAGCACTTACAACTTTATTAACCAGATTAATTTGTAGTGCTTCTTGAGCGTTGATCATATCACCTGTAAAAATAAGCTCCTTTGCTTTTCCCAGGCCAACGATACGTGGCAGTCTTTGAGTTCCTCCCAGATCAGGCACAAGTCCAACTTTAACATGCTGGTCGCCAAAAACAGCTTCTTCCGAAGCTATTCTTATGTCGCAAGCTAAGGAAAGTTCAAATCCGGCTCCTAAAGTAAAACCATTTATTGCTGCAATAACAGGCTTGTCCATTTCTTCAAGGCTATTGAAAGCTGCTTGTAATTCCTGGAGTTTTTGTTTAAAGGACAAAGGAGGAAGAGAGTTAAGCTGATGAATAAAAGTTAGATCGATGCCCGCACAGAAAGCACGGCCAGCGCCGGTAATAATTACGGCGCCAATTGTCTCATCTTCTGTAACTTCGCGACTGGCCTGACTAAGTTCTTTAAAGGTTTGCAGATCTAAAGCGTTTAAAACATCTGGGCGGTTGATAGTTATCATGGCAATGCGGTTGTTTTTCTCAAGCTTTACTTTTTCCACAGGATCAATCCCCCCTTTGCTAATTATGTTTTAAATTATAACCTGCCCTGATAAATTAGTAAATGGGTTTTCAGGCGCATCCTGGATGCTTCTAAACGGATTACTGAATCCGATAGGCCTTTACTTTCAAAGATCTTCGCAGCCTGGAAATACGCATAAAACATGAAAAGAACCTTTCAGAGACACATTCGGCATACCGCTTTTGTCTGCAGTGGCCACCAGGGCCGGTCGCGATTCACCAATCACCTTTTTGCTTCTTAAAGATAAAAAGAAAGAAAGGTTCCTATAGAGTTAAGTTCACCCGGCAGGAGTCACCGGTCAAGATTGCATATTTGTCCAGGTAATCTAACGTAGCCAAAACATAAGTGGCATGTGACCAGGTTAAGGGCGCTACGGAAAGAGGTTCGCCAGTCTCCGGGTGCAATTGCTCGGCCATTACACCTGTTTCCAGCGCATAAACTGCTGCCCAGTGCAACAGAGCTTTGGCCGGCGTAAGCTCTTTGACAGTGGAAGCTTTAGCAATGTACCATTGGGCCAGCCAGAGGGTACAGATAAACCAGGGATTACCCGGCACCTTTTGAATATCGTTGGAACGCTGGAAGTAGCAATCGTTGGTGTAGCGAGCCAGGCCGCCAACCCCGGTTTTTACCCAGAGACCTTCTTCTATGGCCCTCATCGTGGCCGTCAGGCGCGGGTCGTCCGCACCAAACACATTAAACAGGAACAGACCCGCCAGGCTGCTTTCTAAAGTGGTATCCTGCCGGAAATAACTGCCCTGATCATCCCACACCAGGCCGCGTATAAACCGCCCCAGGACGGGATCATAAAGATGCTTTGCGATGCTTTCTTTAATCTTTTCTGCCTGCTCACGGTACATGGTGACCTGCTCGTCATCACTGAATAATTCAGCAAGATCAGCGGCAGCCTTTAAACCTGCATAAACTGTTGCTGCGGTAAAGGTAAAAATCCCCCTTTTTTCTTCCCATAAATCATAGCTACTCAAAGGTAGTTCCAGTTGCCGGTCAACATACCCGCACATAAAATCAGCCATTGGCCTGGCTAGGCTGCGATAATATTCATGCGCCATTTCTATGTCGCGGTTGTGCTTATAACACTGCCAGAGGCAAAATAAAACCAGGGCCGTTTCATCTTCCTGGATAGGAAGCTGGTTTTGCTCCAACCAGGGATGCCAACTGGAGCCCAGGGTGCCATCCGGATTATACTTGTGCAACAGATATCCGCTCTCGGTCAGGGCATTTGCACAGAAGGCGAAGAATTTTTCAGCCAGTTCACCATAACCTGCCCTGATCAAAGCATAGACAGTCAGAGCGCCGTCTCTGGGCCAGAGATAACAATAATGATCCCGGTTAGTCTGCATAATATCACTATCCACGGCGGCAACAACCGCTCCCCGACGGTCGAAATGGGTGCGTATTGTCAGCAGGCTGCGGTAATAAAGATTCCTTACCTGTTCCGGCAGATCGGCAAAAGTCCATTGTTCTTGATTCAGCCAGTTGCGCCAGTAGACATGTATCTTATGCAGCAGTTGCCGGGCGCCTCTTTCCCAAACGTAATTGTTCAGAGCACGTACTTCCTGAAAGTTGCGCCCGGCAACAATCCAGTAATAAACGGTTTGTTCTCCCTGCGCACCCAGATACAAACGGAAAGAAATCGCGCTGTCAACCGATCCCTGGGCAATGGGATTGCAACTTAAGGCGCCGTCCTCAGCATCCCGCCAGGTGCCCTCCGCTCCAGCGAAACGTTTGGTGCCCGCAGCATACTGGTGAAAGCGGCTGTGTCCGCTAAAACCGTTGATCATAAAATAACGGTTCTTTTTATAATGGTATACGGTACGCAACTGGGGATCATAGAGCGCTGTATCTCCCACCTCAGTTTCGTCAATGGAAAAGTCATGAGTAAAAAAGACCCTTACCTCCCGCTCCCGCCCAGACAGGTTTTTAATCGTTAAGCTCTTAACATAAATGTTATCCTGGTAATGAACGGCGTCCATACTTTCAACTGAAAGGGCAAGTCCTTTATGAACAGCCTGCGCTGTTGCCACCAGGGAATTTTCCCGGTAGCCCAGCATTCGCTCCCACCCCTGATCATCAATCCAGGTAAACTTTCCTTCTACCCAGAAGCCCAGATTGTTTTTATGACCCATAATATGATTCCACTGCCCGACATACGGGTAATAAAAATCTCTCATCGTCATATTGGCGTCAAAAGCCACCAGAATAGATCCGTTTCCAATTATTAAAGGCCGCGACATTTTTTTCTCTCCCAAATCAAAACGTTTTCCTAAACAATCGCTGCTTCTTGATAAACTCTTCTCGTTGCGGCTGCAATGTAATGCCAGTTATACACAGTTTGCACCTTGCGCCATGCCTGATGACAAAAATCAGTTGCCAGAACAGGATTAACCAATAATTCAGCCAAATAATAAGCCAGCATATCCGCCCGGCCCGGCGGCGTCTTATAACCATCCACACCATGTTCAACAATGTCCTGCAGGCCTCCCGTATCCGAAACGACTACAGGCACCCCTGCGGCCATGGCCTCCAGCACAACAATGCCGAAAGGTTCATAAATACTGGGAAAGGCGGCCACCCGGCTCTGTTCCAGTATACCGCTCAGTTCCTCATCATTTACAAAGCCAATAAAGCTTACACGATCATTTACTCCCAATCGTTCAGAGAGGCTTCGCAAATGCTCCTCGTAAGGACCGCGTCCGGCAACCAGTAGATGTACCCCGGAAACACGCTTAACCAGGCGTGGTACGGATTCCAAGAGTATCTGCACTCCTTTTTCAGGTACCAGGCGGCCAAAAAACAATATGGTTGGCGATCTACCCTGCTGGTTTCTATCCTTGCGGTATACCTGCCCTCCCTCACCCAGGCTGGCAGGGTTGACTCCATTTGGAACCACCCTCACCTTTGCAGGCGGTAATCCAAAAAGGCTGGTCACTTCGTGAGCCATATATCGACTGCAGGCAATTACTAATTTAGCTTCGTTGGTTAACTGTCTTTCCAGATCACTAATATAGTGCTGCAGTTCGCTGTAAAGACCATGGTTGCGTCCGTACTCAGTAGCATGAATGGTAGCCAGCAAAGGTATCTTAAGAAGCTCTGCAAGTTTTCTGCCTGCCTCCTCCACCAGCCAGTCATGAGCGTGAATAAGATCAAAGGGACCATGAAACGCATTGATGTGTGAGCTCATTTCTATCATGGCCTGATTAAGCTGTCTTACCCATGTCATGAAGTCTTCCGCATTGACATGTTCAGGAGGAACCCTGTGCACATGCACGCCGTTTTCGAAATAATAAGCCCCTTTTCCTGCTGCCGGACAGGTAATAATATGCACCTCATCGCCATATTCAGCCAGAGCGCGGGCAAGGTCGTAAACATGCCGGGCTAAACCACCCACAGTTACCGGCGGGTACTCCCAGGAAAGAATCAACACTTTAATCCGGCTGCTAACCAGCAAACTTAACGTTTTGTCTCTACCATTCAATACCTGTTTCGGTCCTGCCTGCAGATGGCGGCTGTATATATGATAATCCAGATCCGGAAAAATGTTAACACTTTGCTCCAACTGGCTCAGAATTTCCCCGTCTACTTGGCTGTTATCCACCTGATTGGCCAGCAGGTTAAACCTGCCCAGGTGGTTTTTCAATCGTTCTTCTGCATACCGGGCCACAGTTCCCGTACGCATAATAAAACTCCAGTCACTGCTCTGGGCCAGAAGGAGTTCGCGGGCTGCCTGATTTAGAGCCCGCTTTTCCAACCCCCGGGCATCAGCGTGCAGATCAGCAAGATCACATATTTTCACTTCAGCCCGGTGCAGGTGGCGATAAACCCAATCGTTAGCCGGATTCAGCCAGACCAGGTTGTACCC
>DMIY01000082.1 GCA_003457075.1 Desulfotomaculum sp.
GCGGTGTCCTAACATGGGGTTAAACTCGGAAAGCGCACGTACCTTTTTTAATATCTCTTCCTTCGCTTCGATTTCCTTTGCCTGTCCGCCGGTTAAGCGCAGGCGAGTGATCTCCACCGCCAGTTCTTCCGCATGGGGTAAGAATTCATGCAGCGGTGGGTCCAGCAGCCGGATAGTGACAGGTAAACCCTCCATAGCCTTTAAAATTCCGTAAAAGTCACCCTGCTGCATGGGCAAAAGTTTTTCCAGGGCAACCCCCCGTTCTTTTAAAGTAGTCGCCATGATCATTTCCTGTACTATAGGCAAACGGTCAGGCGCCATAAACATATGCTCGGTACGGGTAAGACCGATGCCCTCTGCCCCAAATTCCCTGGCCTTAGCTGCATCTGCCGGAGTATCAGCATTAGCGCGCACGCCCAGGGTGCGGATTTCATCAGCCCATTCCAGCAACTGTTGGAATTCCCTGGAAATCTCGGGATCTATCAAGGGTACCTGGCCCAGCACCACCTGGCCGGCGGTTCCATCAACAGAAATAAGATCACCTTTTTTAACCACCAGGTTATTTATTCTAAATTCCCCGGCCCCGTAATCAATTCGAATTGCCTCACACCCGCAAACACAAGGTTTCCCCATCCCACGGGCAACCACTGCAGCATGACTGGTCATACCCCCCCGCGAGGTAAGGATTCCCTGGGCGGCAACAATCCCATGAATGTCGTCGGGAGTGGTTTCGGTACGCACCAGGATAATCTTTTCGTCATCATTGCCCATTTTTTCAGCTTCGTCAGGATCAAAAACCACCTTGCCGCTCGCCGCGCCGGGAGAAGCAGGCAAGCCTTTGGCAATTACCTCCAGCTTGGCGGTAGGATCGATGCGGCGGTGCAAAAGGTGATCCAGGTGCGCCGGTTCCACCCGCAGAACCGCTTCCTCTTTAGTAATCAAACCCTCGTTAACCATATCCACTGCGATTTTAATGGCTGCCTGTGCGGTGCGTTTGCCGTTGCGGGTTTGAAGCATGTACAGCTTGCCCCGTTCAACGGTAAATTCAACGTCCTGCATATTACGGTAATGTTTATCCAGCAGCTTGCATGTCTGTGCAAACTGATTATAAACTTCCAGCATGCCTTCCTTTAATCTGGAAATAGGCATGGGTGTGCGGATTCCGGCTACAACATCCTCACCCTGAGCGTTAACCAGGTACTCCCCGTACAACTCTTTTTCTCCCGTTGAAGGATTGCGTGTAAAAGCCACGCCCGTTGCACAATCTTCACCAAGGTTACCGAATACCATCATTTGTATATTAACTGCCGTTCCCAAGTCATCCGGAATTTTATTAATCCTGCGGTAAACAATAGCCCGATCATTATTCCAGGAATTAAAAACTGCATAGATGGACATGAAAAGTTGCTCCATCGGGTCTTGCGTAAAGGAACGGCCAGTTTCTTGCTCGATCAATTTTTTATACTCTGCCACTACCTCCCGCCAGTCTTCGGCGTTGAGCGAATGGTCGTGTTTTACTCCCCGTTTTTCCTTTTGTCCTTCCAGTATGTGTTCAAATTTTTGATGTTCAATACCCAGCACTACATCACCAAACATATTTAAAAATCGCCGGTAGCAATCCTGGGCAAAGCGTTCATTGCCAGTCAACCGGGCCAGTCCTTCCACTGTCTGATCATTTAAGCCCAGATTAAGTACCGTGTCCATCATACCCGGCATGGAAAAGACAGCGCCGGAGCGTACACTCACCAGCAAAGGATTGGAAGGATCAGAAAACTTCTTGCCGGTCTTTTGTTCCAGAACCTTCATTTTTTCACGGACCTGGTCCTCCATGCCAGGTGGAAACTTTTTCTCCTGGCGATAAAACTCTATACACGTCTGGGTGGTAATAATCAATCCCGGCGGAACAGGCAAACCAATGTTGGTCATTTCCGACAGGTTTGCCCCTTTACCGCCAAGTAATCCTTTCATGTCCGCCCGGCCCTCTTCAAAGAGATACACATACTTCTTGCTTGACATGCCTTTCCCCCCTGTAGTAAATTTCCAGCGCCTTGCTGGCTGTTTCTTCCACTGCCTTGTTGGTTGCGTCGATCACCTTACAGTTTAATTTCTGCATAATGCCTTCGGCATATTCCAATTCTTTTAAAATTCGCTCCATGCTGGCGTAATCCGCACTTGCCGTCAACCCCAGCGTTTTCAGTCGTTCCCGGCGAATCTGATAAAGCTGCTGCGGTTGAATTGTCAAGCCGATGAGCCTGTGGGGTGGCAGTTTATATATTTCCTCCGGCGGTATTACCTCAGGAACCAAAGGTACATTGGCTGCTTTAATCCTTTTATGGGCCAGATACATACACAAGGGAGTTTTGGATGTCCGGCTGATACCGATAATGACAATATCCGCCTTAAGTACACCACGCGGATCCTTTCCGTCATCGTATTTCACGGCAAACTCAATGGCTTCCACCTTGCGAAAATATTCTTCATCCACCTTGTGCACAAGGCCCGGTTCCCTCCTTGGTTGCTTACCTTCTATTTTGCTCAAGGCTTCCAGCATGGGGGTCATAACATCTACAGCAGGTATTCCATATTTGCGAGCCTCTTTTTCCAGCGCCTCTCTTAAACCGGGCAAAACCAGGGTGTAAACAATAATGCAGGGAAAAACACTGGCTTCTGCTACAATTTCCGGAATTTCATCCGGGTTGTTTACATAAGGGACCTTGTGAATGTCTGCCTGCCCGGAGCTAAACTGGCTGGCTGCAGCCAGAGCTACCAGTTCGGCTGTTTCTCCAATGGAGTCCGAGATTATATAAATGACCGGCCGGGTCTTAAACTCAATAGTCAAAGGATATCTTCCTCCTTACTTCTATTCTCCCAATTCGACAAACAAACGGGTAATGTTTGTTTTTGACAAACGGCCAATTATTTCCATCCCCTGTTCACTGCTGTTATTAACCGGCCTGCGCACCACCGGAACAGCGTCCACCTCGTGTGCGATCAGCTTTTTGGCGGCCACCCAGACGGACTCCCCCGGCTCAACGGTAATTATATTAGGCATCCGGGTCATTATTACTCCCACCGGCAGTTTTTGAATGTCCCGGCCTCCCAGCATGCTTTTAAGCAAGTCCTTGCGAGAAACAACCCCCTCTAAGAGTCCTCCTTCTTTTACTATAAACAATGTGCCCACATCCTCAAGGAAGATGGTTACCACTGCGTCATATACCGAGCAATGCTCAGAGACCACCACCGGTACAGACTTTACATCATTCACTTTAATCTGATGCAACCTCTCGGCTATAACCCGGTCGAGGTTTTTCCCACTATAGAAATAACCTACCCGCGGCCGCGCGCCTAGTAAGCCAATCATAGTAAGAACAGCCATATCGGGACGCAAAGTCGCCCTGGTTAAGGAAAGAAGCTCAGCAATCTGTTCTCCTGTAATTGGGCTGTTCTTTTTTACTATCTCTAAAATAGCTTCCTGCCGCCTGGTAAGTTCCATTTCTCACCGTTCCTTGAACACAATAAAACAATTATGTTATACTAATTATCCTTCTTTATCGAATTATATATATATCACTTCCGGATTTTTTTGTCAATAGCCCAATTAATTATAGGGAAGGACAGGATTCACCGGCCCGTCCTTCCCCTATTTTCATGCAGCCTTTTTCTAAAATAGCCGTTCTTGCGAAAACGCAGCTCTTATTTCTGATTTTCAGTTACAGCCAGATGATTCCGCCGTAGACATCGCGCATGGTCACCAGGTCGTTTAAATCCACATCATTATATATCTTCTTCATCATTTAGACCAGCGCGTCCCTCCAACATTTCGGGCTCGTCAGCAGACTGAAAATCATCATCATTGATAAACACGACTTCGTCACAATTGGGACAGCTAACTTTAACCACGTCATCCTTCGATAATACTCCAGGATCAAAGCAAACTATTTCACCACAACCCGGACACTTTATTTCTACATAATCAGTATCATCGAATGTGTCGCACTGTTCTTCATAAAAACGATCTTCGAGAAGGGAAAGATCTTCGTCGACACTTTCCACATAGTCTTCCAGATGATCATGTACCTTCTCCAGTTCTTCAAAAGAATTGGCGAAATCATCCAGAACACCAATGATGCTTTGGAATAACTGACCTTCCCTGGAATTCTGGTCCAGGTTCATTCCTGCTAACAGCCCTTGCAGATAGGCTACTTTCGACTTTAGCTCGCTCATTCCACATAACTCCCCTCGGTAATTTAGCAATGCTGCTTGTTTGGACCTTAATAGTATTTCTCTTGGTCAGGGGCCTTAAACGGTTGTCCTTAAAATCTATGCCCGCTTTAAATATTGTCCCGTCCTGGTGTCAATTTGCAGTACATCTCCAACGTTAATAAAGAAAGGCACCTGGACTACATAACCGGTTTCCAGGGTTGCCGGCTTGGATCCGCCGGAAGCAGTATCTCCCTTGATTCCCGGTGCGGTTTCGACAACCTTGAGTTCAACAAAATTCGGGAGATCAATACCGATGGACTTGCCCTGAAACATGAGCAAATTTATAGTTGTGTTTTCTTTCATAAATTTTATAGCATCACCCAATTCATTTTTTGTCAGGGATATTTGTTCGTAAGTTTCCATGTCCATGAAGTAAAAATCGTTACCGTCATTGTAGAGATATTGGAACCCTTTGCGTTCAATATGTGCCCGGGGGATTTTTTCGCCGGCATTAAAGGTTCGTTCAATTACTGCCCCAGTGCGCAAGTTCTTAATCTTGGAACGCACAAAGGCGGATCCCTTGCCGGGCTTTACATGCTGGAAATCAATCACCTGATAAACTTCACCATCTAAGTTGATGGTTAAACCGGTACGAAAATCGTTAGTAGAGATCAAGGTTTTCGCCTCCCAAGCACCTAAAAATAGTTCAAAAGATAATTATAAAATTAACCATGACAGTTTCTCCGTAAGAAACTTTCTCTGTGATCTTAAGTGTCCTCTGTGGTTTAAAACATTATACTATACAACTCCACAGGTTACCAGGTAATCCCTGGGCGCACGGGTAAGCAGCCGGAAACCCTCTTCTTCCAGCAGGACCATATCTTCTATCCGTACCCCACCCCAACCGGGCAGGTAAATCCCAGGCTCCACAGTCAAAACCATACCCGCCTTAAGAATGGTTTCGTCCTTTTTAGATAGTTGGGGCCCTTCGTGTACTGTCAACCCAACTCCATGACCGCTGCTGTGGCGAAAGTTTTCGCTATAATTGTAGTCTCCGATTACCCGGCGGACCGCCTCATCTACCTCACAGGCTTTTACTCCCGCCCGGATTGAGGCCAGTCCTGCCTTCTGCGCTTCCAATACGATACGGTAAATTTGTTCCTGCCTGGCTGCAGGCGAACCCAGGGATACCGTCCGTGTAAAGTCGGAGCAATAACCTTCGTATTCGCACCCGTAATCCAGGGTTACCAGTTCCCCCTCCTGCAATGTTTTGTTTGAAGCTACTCCGTGAGGCATGGCCCCCCGCGGACCCGAGGCAACTATAAATTCAAAAGAAGCTTTTCTTGCCCCTCTGCGGCGCATAAAGAATTCCACTTCCAGAGCTATTTCCCGTTCAGTTACACCCGGCCGGATAAAATCTACAACATGCTGGAAAGCCTGGTCGGCCAACTCTGCCGCTTTTTTTATGATTTCCACTTCGGCTTCTTCTTTTGTCTGTCTTAATTCTTCTACCACCCCTGCTAAAGGTACAAGCATGATTGCCTGCAGCCTGTCCTCTAATTCTTTAAATTGTTTATGAGTAAGAAAATTATCCTCATACCCCAGGCGCAATATTTTCCACTCAGGTAAATAATCTACGACTGAATCAAACGTTGAATCTTTTATTTCCCTGATTTCCCAACCGGGACACTCCTGCTTAGCCTGCTCGAAATAGCGAAAATCGGCCAAAAAATAAATATTTTGTCTGGCAACTACCAGTGCGCCGGCAGTACCTGTAAACCCGCTTAAATACCTGCGGTTTTCGGGCTGCATGACCAGCAGGGCATCTACGTCTTTGTGCCGCAATTTCTCCTGCAAGTGTTCAACCCTTGCTGACACCTTTCCCCCTCCATTTTTCTACCAGTTTCACTGCTGCCCTTAAGCCCAGGAGATAGCTCTCCACACCCATGCCGGTGATTTGCCCTGCCGCTGCCGGAGCAATCACAGAATGACGGCGGAATTCTTCACGGGCATAAATATTTGAGAGATGCACTTCGATGACCGGGATGGAAATTGCTGCCACAGCATCAGTTAAGGCAAGGCTGTAATGTGTAAAGGCGCCAGGGTTGAATACCACTGCTTCAGCGTCATGAGCGGCCTGGTGCAGCCAGCTTACCAGGTCACCTTCGTAATTGGACTGGCGGCACTCCACCTCTACGTTGAGTTCCGCTGCCAGTTCCACTAAAAGCAAGTTGATTTCTTCCAGGGTACAGGCGCCATAAATCCCGGGTTCACGCTTACCAAGCAGGTTTAAATTTGGTCCATGCAAAACTACAATTTTCAAAAAAGGCATCATCCTTTCTTCTACTGGCCGCTTACAACCATTTGAGCAACACGTATGGTAGGCGAGCCCTGGCTGCCAAAGAACTGGAGATCGTTGCCCACCCCATCAACATGGCGCAGCAACTCCTGAATATTACCGGCTATGGCAATTCCCCGCACAGGCCGGGTAAGCTCTCCATTTTCAATTAAAATTCCTGTTGCCCCGACTGAAAAGTCGCCGGAGATGGGATTGGCGGTATGCATGCCGATAACTTCCGTAATATAAACTCCGCTGCTTGTGGACTGAACAAGTTTGTCTGCAGACAAATTGCCGGGCTGGATGAAAAAATTGGTGACGCCAACTTCCGGAGTGCTTTTATAAGAAGCACGTGTGCCGTTGCCGGTAGAACTCACCCCGTCCCTGGTTGCAGTGTACGTGTTGTGCAAAAACCCCTGGAGGATCCCGTCCCTGATCAATACTGTACGGGATGCCGGCACACCCTCACCATCAAACGGGGCTGAAGCTAAGCCACCGGGCAAAATGCCGTCGTCTATTATGTTCACCATCTCTGAAGCCACCAACTGGCCCACTTTTCCCCTGAAAAGAGAACGGCCTTTTTGAACCGCCTCAGCAGTTAGCGCCGGTCCTAAAAGACCAAGGAAACCCGCAGCCACGAAGGGGTCTAATAATATTGCCGTCTTACGGGTGGAAACCGGTTTTGCGCCCAGCATACGCACCGCCCGGCGTGCGGCCTGTTGTCCGGTTTTTACAGCGTCCAATTCGTTAAAGCGCAAGCGATAATCCAAAGCAAATCCCGTTTGCTGATCTTCCCCCTCTCCGGCTACCAGTGCCAGATAAACGCCACAATAAGTTGCCTGGTATGCGACCCTTAACCCCTTGCTGTTTACCATCGTCACCATGGCCTGAAGATCCTGGTAGTTCGAGCTTTCGATTATCTTTACCCGTGGGTCGAAAGCACGTGCCGCTTCCTCCATCGTCCTTGCCAGGTCAATTTTATCTTCTACCGGAGTTTCCAGAATAACCGGATCAAAGAGATTCAGTTCCGAATAAGAAGAAGAGGGAGAAGGGAGTATGCGGTAAGGGTCAGTTGCAGTTTCGCGGGCATTGGCTACTGCCTGTTTAACAATATCTTGCAAGGAATCCTGTCCCAAGTCAGAAGTAAAGGCAAACCCTGTCTTGCCGGCCATCATGATTCGTAGGCCCAATCCCCTATCCCGGGCTACTTTCAGGG
>DMIY01000133.1 GCA_003457075.1 Desulfotomaculum sp.
GAATGAATCTAAATTATGTGGGTTATAAGCCATAATTAAACGCAAACGGGCTTCGCGTATGGAAGCAGCATCCACTTCTTGCAATAATGCCTGCAGGTAGCTTTCAAGCAT
This sequence comes from Desulfotomaculum sp., assembly GCA_003457075.1. Lineage (GTDB taxonomy): Bacteria > Bacillota > Desulfotomaculia > Desulfotomaculales > Nap2-2B > UBA4053. The sequence goes on from DMIY01000133.1 coordinate 112, forward strand.
GCCGGATACAAACTCCCTGGGCTGCACGCGGACAATATCTGCCCTTGGAAAATCCTCCCGCAGCAGGATATTTTCCACTTTCCGCTCCATAACACGCGAGAGATTGCCTCCCTTTTCGTTAATAAATATGAGCGAAACCTGGTCAGGCCGGCGGTGAGAAATTTTAACATGTACTCCACCTCTAAGTTTTAGACTGCGTACCGCAAAACGGTGCAGGGGTGTGATGACCGCACCCAGGTCGTAAACTTTGGCTCCTATTGACTGCATTCCACTGGCTAAAGCTTCTTTGATCACCTGGGAAGGAGGATAACTGTCCGCACTTACCGCCATCTTAACTCCCGTACCCAGCGCAGCACAAAAAGCAGCACCCAAACGGCAGGCAAATTCCACCGTCACCTCTATATTGAACAATCCCGTAACACCTTCTGTGCCAAATATCTTCTTTGGCCAGCGGGCGCCCCACACCAGGCTGCTGTTTACCACACTGCTGCTCTCCACCAGCTTATTGGGCCAGATTTTTACATCCGGTCTGACTACACTGCGTTCGGCAAGCACCGAATCACTACCAATTACCGCCCCTTCGTACACTTCGGAATTGGCCCGCACCTGCACCCTGCTGCAGAGCACTGCACCACGCAGGGCGGCTCCCGCGCCAAGATAAACGTTGTTCCAGAGAACACTTCGTTTAACCGAAGCCTGCTCCTGGATCAAGCAGCCGTCGCCGATGGTGGTATAAGGAGCAACCTGCACCCCGGCGCCGAGACAACAACCATCACCGATCAAGACAGGCCCCTGGATGCAGGCCCCGGGATGAATATCCGCTCCTTCTCCAAACCAGATTCCGGAAGCCGCCTCGCGACCGGGAATGGCAGTTTGAACCCGCCCTGCCAAAACGTCTTGGTGAGCCTGCACGTATTGTTGAAGATTACCGATGTCACACCAGTAACCAGGCAACACGACACCGAAAAGGGGCTTCTTTTCCCGCAGCAGGAGAGGAAAAAGATCTTTGCTGAAATCAAATATCTGCCCGGGAGGTATATAATCCAGCACCTCCGGTTCCAACACGTAGATGCCGGTATTAACAGTGTCACTGAACACTTCTCCCCACGCAGGTTTTTCTAAAAAGCGGGTTATCACCCCGTCAGGCCTGGTGATCACAACGCCGTATTCCAAAGGACAGCTTACGCGGGTAAGCACCAGAGTAGCCATTGCTCCCTGCCGGCGGTGAAAATCAACTGCCCGGGATAAATCCAGGTCGGTAAGGGCATCACTGCTAATCACTAAAAAGGTCTGATCGAGAAACGTCTGGGCATTTTTTACGCTCCCCGCCGTACCCAGGGGCGCCTCTTCCGTAAAATACTGCATATTTACCCGGTATTCTGCACCGTTATCAAAATAATCGCGGATGAATTCCGGCTTATAATGAAGAGTTACACCTATATCCACAAAACCGTACCTTTTCAGCAGATCAACAATATGGGTCATAACCGGCCGGTTGGCTACCGGCACCATCGGTTTCGGACGGCCACAGGTAATGGGACGCAGGCGCGATCCTTCACCGCCGGCCATGATAATGGTCTTCATATCCATCCCTCCATCATTGCATCTATAAGCTCTCTTTCAGGCACGGGCCAAAAGCCTGGTCACACGACCCAGAAAATGCCTCTGCTGACCGGAAGATTCGCACCAGGGGGTATTTCTGTATTCACTCCAGACCCCGTGGTATACCTGCCGGGTTTCCAAGGCTATCTGCCGCCAGTTAAATTCCTTTTGTACTTTCCGAAAGGCGTTAAAGCGCAGTTTTCCCCGCAGGGAAGCATCCTGTAAAAGCTGCGTTACCATCCCGGCCAAAAAACGGCTGTTGCCGGGATAAGCCTTCAGGCCATCTACACCATGTTCCACAATCTCCACCAGGCCGCCTGTATCGGAAACAACAACCGGGGTTTGTGCCGCCATTGCTTCTAAGGCCACAATACCAAACGGTTCGTAAAGGCTGGGGAAAACCGCTACATCGGCCCATTTGTAAAGGGAATTGCGTACTACATCGCTGATATAACCTGTAAAATATATTCTGTGAGCAATACCCAGGCGGCTGGCATGACCACGCAACTCCCCTTCGTAAGGACCTTTGCCGGCAATAATAAACTTTGTTTTTGGACAATGCTCAAGGATCCGGGGAACGGCATCCAGCAGTACCTGTACTCCTTTTTCCCTTACCAGCCGGCCTACATAAAAAACAATTTGTTCATCATCAGCAGCATATTCGTTACGGCCTATTCCGCCTTGCTTTACGGCAAATCTCGCCGGCGTTACCCCATTTACAATCACTCTTATTTTGTCTCCCGGCGCTTGGAAAACGTAGCGAACCTCGTTTTTCATATAGTTGCTGCAACAGATCACCCGCCAGGCCTCGTAAGCCAGCCACCATTCCACACTGCTGATATACCGCTGGATATTATTGTGCAGGCCGTGGTTGCGCCCATATTCGGTCGCATGGATGGTAGCTACCAGAGGCAGATGATAAGCGTGTTTTAATACTCTTGCGGCATACGCAACCAGCCAGTCGTGAGCGTGAATTATATTTGCCCATTCCAGTTCATTCAGCAACGGAACAGCTTTCTCCAGCATAGCCATGTTTAACTGCATAACCCAGGCGACAAAATCATTGGAAGGCAGATGATAAGGAAATACGCGGTGTACATTGACACCGTTTACATTTTCAAATTCCTTCATCCCCGGATCCCCGCAGGTAATCAAATGGACTTCCTCTCCAAGAGAAGCTAAAGATGAGGTTAAATCATAAACATGAGGCGCTATTCCCCCAACTGCCTTTGGGGGAAATTCCCAAGAAAGCATAACAATTTTCATAATTTAGGATCCTCCGGAAATTTTTTATCTTTAAAATGACCTTTAAAATACTTACGTTTTGCTAGTTATTATTTTTGATTTCTGGATTTTTTATACAAAAAAAAGGAACTGCCCAAAACTATTTGGACAGTTCCTTAAACTGGCAACTGCGGCTTTATTATACGGTTGTGTTTCGTCAGGTTATTTTTATTTTACTTTTTACAGCTTACTACTTTTTACAGCTTACTTATTATAGCGTCAGCCATTTCACTTGTTGATGCGCTCCCGTGGAGATCATATGTTAAATGCGCAGCTTCAATCAGCACCTCTTCAACCGCTCTTGTTATCCGATCCGCGGCGTCATTTTCCCCAATATGCTTAAGCATCATAATACCGGAGAGAATAATCGCCAGCGGGTTTACCCGATTAAATCCCGCATGCTTTGGCGCACTCCCGTGTACCGGTTCAAACACTGCGGCTTCAAAGCCAACGTTGGCGCCCGGGGCAACGCCCAGGCCGCCGACCAGCCCTGCGCAAAGATCGCTGATAATATCACCGTAAAGATTAGGGGCAAGCAGGACATCATAATTTTCGGGCGCCTGCACGAGTTTCATACACATTGCGTCAACAATCATTTCGTCAAACTCAATCTCCGGGTAATCCTTACGCACTTCTCTGGCGCATTCCAAAAAAAGACCGTCTGTAAACTTCATTATATTGGCTTTATGTACGACAGTAACCTTCTTGCGTTTCTCTTTTTTGGCCATTTCAAAAGCGTGGCGGGCTATATTTTCCGATGCTTCTCTTGTAATAATTTTAATGCTTTCGGCGGCATTCTTACCTACCCTGTGCTCAATACCCGCATATAAATCCTCGGTATTTTCCCTGACAACAATCAGATCAATATGATCGTAACGGCTCGAAATGCCCGGCAGACTCCTGGCAGGTCTGATATTCGCATACAGGTTAAGTTCCTGACGCAAAGCTACGTTGATACTGCGAAAACCCGTTCCTATTGGTGTGGTAAGAGGGCCTTTTAAAGCCACCCGGTTTCGTCTGATTGATTCCAGCACATGTTCCGGCAAGGGTGTGCCGTATTCGCCGATAACTCCTGCTCCCGCCCGAACAATTTCCCATTGTATACTTACGCCGGTAGCTTCAATTACCCTGCGGGCAGCCTCGGCTATTTCAGGACCAATACCGTCTCCCGGAATCAATGTAATTTCGTGTTGAGCCACTCCGATGCCTCCAGCTTAATTATTTATCTTTCCTCATTAAAAATTAAAAGTTAAAATCGCCATACTTTTTAAAATGGGCGCTCAAACCGCCGTCGTTTAAAATTTTAATCATCACACCCGGAAGCGGTTTGATAGGAATGGAAACGCCGCTGCTTTTATTTTTAACAAAACCCTGGGAAAGATCGACTTCTAAAACGTCGCCTTCATTAATTAAATCTGTATCGCATTCAACAACCGGTAAGCCTGTGTTTATTGCGTTGCGGTAAAAAATTCTGGCGAAGGACTTGGCCAGAACGGCGCTGACTCTAGCATATTTTATGACCAGAGGCGCCTGCTCCCGTGAAGAACCGCAGCCAAAGTTTGTCCCGGCCACTATAAAATCACCCGGTGTTACTTTGCTGCTGAAATCGGGATCCAGATCCTCCATAACGTGACTGGCCAGCTCAACCATGTCCAGGGTTTTAAATTTGTATTTTCCTGAAATTATATAATCAGTGTTGATATCGTTGCCGAACTTATGGGCATTGCCCTCGAAGAACATTTAAGTCACCTACTTTAAAAATTCTCTTGGATCGGTAATTCGTCCAGTAATTGCAGAAGCTGCAGCTGTTGCCGGAGAGGCCAAATAAATGAAAGCTTTCGAATTCCCCATCCGCCCCTTGAAGTTCCTGTTGGCTGTTGAAATAACAACCTCGCCGTCAGAGGGCACGCCATTATGGGTTCCGACGCACGGGCCGCAGCCAGGCGTTACAAAAGCAGCCCCGCTTTCGATCAACGTTTCAGCGATCCCTTCTCTTATCGCGTCCAGCATTATTTTTCTTGAAGCCGGGACTACAATGAGCCGGACGTCTTTATTGCATTTCCGTCCTTTCAAAATTCCGGCGGCAATCCGCAAATCCTCCAGACGGCCGTTTGTACAGGTGCCGATAACAGCCTGGTGGACTACTGTATCTGACACTTCCCCGACCGGGCAGACGTTGTCAACGGTGTGCGGCTTGGCCACATGCGGCTCAAGTTTACTCGCGTCATATTCTTCAATTCTGAAGTACCTGGCGTCAGGATCCGGTTCCACAGGCTGGTATTTCTTGCTTGTATAATTACTTAACCATGAAAATGTTTTCTCATCCGCGGCCATCAGGCCTGCTTTAGCGCCCATTTCAACCGCCATGTTGGAGATAGTGAAGCGGGCTTCCTGGGAAAGGGCTGAAATTGCCTGCCCGGTATACTCTACCGATAAGTAAGTGGCGCCATCTGCAGTTATCTGGCCTGTAAGATACAATATTAAGTCTTTTGAATACACGCCTGGAGGAAGTTCTCCATGACAGATGATTTTCAAAGTATCGGGCACCTTAAACCACATCCGTCCTGAAATAAGCGCGGCAGCCAAATCCGTTGAGCCGACCCCTGTTGAAAAAGCGTTTAAGGCGCCATATGTACAGGTATGTGAATCTGAACCGATAACCAGCGAACCGGGCCCTACAGCGCCTGTTTCCGGTATAAGCTGGTGACAGACTCCCTCCCCAACGTCGCAGGTATAAATTTCCTTCTGACGGGCAAAGTCCCTCATCATTTTATGAAGCGCCGATACCCCCTCGTTAGGACTGGGGGAATTATGATCAATCACAAAAATAACTTTCCCGGAATCAAAAATCTTTTCCCCGCCCATTTCCTGAAACGCCTTTATTGTCAAAGGGGAGGTGCCATCCTGGCCCATAATGAAATCTACTTCAGCTACAACAAGATCATTTGCATATACCTGAAAATTACTGTGTGCAGAAAGAATTTTTTCAATAATTGTTTGACCCAACTTGTTACCTACTCTCCAAAATAATCTTCATAAATATACATTAATTCTTTATCGAACAGGGGACGTTTTAAAGAAACACAATAAGACCTGACTTTAGCAAGCAGTTCCTGTGCCTTAAATTCACTAAGGTGGATACCGTATTCCGAAAATTTAGCCTTCAGAGCCGCTGTGCCTGAATGTTTCCCAATCACAATCTGCCGCTGCAAACCAACCTCTTCCGGGTGGAAGGCTTCATAAGTCTTAGGATTCTTCATCATTCCGTCCGCATGAATACCCGACTCGTGGGCAAACATATTAGCGCCCACAATAGCTTTCCAGGGAGGAAGTTCCCTTCCCGACGCACGGGAGACATAATCAGACACCTCGTGCAGCATCTCCGTTTTAAAACATAAATCCATTTTCATAATGTGCTTTAAGGCCATCACTACTTCCTCAAGCGCTGCGTTGCCGGCCCGTTCGCCAAGACCGTTGACAGTTACGCCAACGTAGTTTGCGCCTGCCTTTACACCGGCTATTGTGTTTGCCGTCGCCATACCAAAGTCATCATGAGTATGCATTTCGACCTCTATTTGCGCTTTTTCAATTATTGTTGAAACGCGTTCATATGTCGTAAACGGATCAAGTATTCCAACCGTATCGCAGTAGCGCAAACGATCCGCGCCTGCTTCCTTGGCGGTCTTTGCATATTGGATAAGAAAATCCATATCCGTGCGGGAAGCGTCCTCGGCATTTACGGAAATGTACATTCCATGCTTTTTCGCAAACTCCACGGCGCTAACCATCTTTTCCAAAACCCATTCGCGGCTTGCCTGCAGCTTATACTTGATATGAATGTCTGACGTAGAAATTGAAATTGCCACAGCATCTACGCCGCATTCCAAAGAAGCTTCGATATCGCTGATCACCGGCCGGTTCCAACCCATAATGCTTGCCTTTAACCCGGCCCTGCAAATACTGGATATCGCTTCCTTCTCATCGCCACCCATGACAGGTACGCCGGCTTCAATTTGATGTACGCCCATCTCGTCTAAAAAACGGGCAATTCTTAGCTTCTCCCGGTTGGCAAAAACAACGCCGGCGGTTTGTT